>JAGLHQ010000177.1 GCA_023143375.1 Planctomycetota bacterium | reverse complement strand
CATAATTTACCTTTTTGGCTTTGAGCCCTAACACTTACGATTTACTGCGTTTTTTACCACGAAGTTTTCCGCATGGGCAAACGAGTTGCCCATCCTACGGACTGTTTTTTTTACCACGATCCGGCTTCGCACGAGGCTACGCCGCGACAGGTGTACACGAAGAACACGAAAGTTCCTTAATTTATATTTTAAAGAGCCGCGTTTTCCGCATGGGCAAACGAGTTGCCCATCCTACGGACTTTCGATTTAATCTATTTTGCCGCAGAGAACGCTGAAATCGCTGCGATTCCGCGTGTGCTAAAGCACACCCTACGATAAATTTTTGTGTTTGCTAACACTACTCTTGGCATGCTTGCCTGACGTGACCTACTGGTCGCCCCACCTTAGGCGTAAACTAAGGGGTAAAATGCCTGCCTCTGCATTATATTATACACCAAAAACAGAACAAGTCAAATTGTTTTATGGTTTTTTAACAAAATAATTAAAATAGTTCGGGGTCGGGAGTTCGGAGTTCGGAGTGGTGGAACCGGCTTTGCCGGGGCTGATTTATTAAAAGATAAAAGCTGTTTTTTCGACAGGATTATAGGATGAAATAGGATATTAAAGAAAAGAAGGGATGTAAAAAAAGATTGAAAAAAGGGAGGGTTGGGGTTAGGATTCTTGGGGTATAAACTTGAGGATGAAAATTGACCACGAATATTCACGAATGTTGAAGCGAATAGAACACGAATTGGTTTCAGCCTTCGGCTGAATAAAAGGTGTTTTTTGCCACAGAGATAAAAAAGAGGATGGCGAGGCCACAGATAAAAGCTGTTTCTTAGACAGGATTATAGGATGAAATAGGATCTTAAAGAAAAGAAGGAATGAAGAAAAAGATTGAAAAAGGGGAGGGTTGGGGTTAGGATTCTTGGGGTATAAACTTAAAGGCTGGGATTGCTTGTAAAATAGAAGGATGGATATTGATGAGTGCACCTAAAAAGATTTTGGAATTGGTTGAAATTTTCAGGCGCAACATTGAAGCTTACAAACATCAAAGTTACAATGAAGCGCAGGTTCGCCATGAGTTTATCGAGCCATTCTTCGCTGAACTTGGTTGGGATATGCATAATACACAGGGTTATGCCGAAGCCTACAAAGATGTTATTTTTGAAGATGCAATAAGAATAGGCTCAGCTATTAAAGCGCCCGATTATTGTTTCCGGATTGGAGGCACACGTAAGTTTTTTATTGAAGCCAAGAAGCCATCTATCAATATTAAGGATGACATACACCCAGCTTTTCAACTTCGGCGTTATGCATGGTCGGCGAAGTTGCCGCTATCAATTCTCACAGATTTTGAAGAGTTTGCGGTTTATGATAGTCGCGTAAAGCCTGTAAAAACAGATCGTGCTTCAGTTGCCCGCATAAAATACATTAGGTATACCGAGTACGCAGATAGATGGAACGAAATTGCAGAAGTATTTTCAAGAGAGAATATTTTAAAAGGTTCGTTCGATAAATATGCGGAGGCTACAAAGAAAAAACGTGGTACGGCAGAGGTGGATTCGGCGTTTCTTGAGGAGATAGAAAAATGGCGTGATTTACTTGCCCACAATATTGCGATAAGAAACGGGCAAATCACAAATCGGCAGTTAAACTTTGCGGTTCAACGTACTATTGACAGGATCATATTCCTGCGAATTTGTGAAGACCGGGGCATAGAACAATATGCACGACTTCTTGCGCAAACCAACGGTGGAAATGTTTACCAAAGACTGTTTACTCTTTTTGAGCGTGCCGATGAAAGATATAATTCCGGTTTGTTTCATTTTCAAAAAGAAAAAGAAAGGCCGGGGCAACCGGATGACCTTTCACCCAATCTTATAATAGATGACAAGCCTCTTAGGGATATTATCAAGTCGCTATACTACCCTGATAGTCCTTATGAGTTTTCGGTGCTGCCGGCGGACATATTGGGGCATGTTTACGAACAGTTCCTTGGCAAAGTGATAACTCTAACTAAGGGGCATCGCGCAAAGATAGAAGAAAAGCCTGAGGTCAAAAAGGCCGGTGGTGTCTATTACACTCCATCATATATTGTTGACTATATCGTTCAAAATACAGTCGGTAAGCTAGTTGAGAATAAAACACCTACGCAAGTTAATAAGATCAAGATTCTTGATCCGGCATGTGGCTCAGGTTCATTCTTAATAGGCGCATATCAGTATCTGCTTGACTGGCACTTGAAATGGTACATGGAAGACGACCCTGAAAAACATGCAAAAGCCAAAAAAACGAAAATCTGTGAAACCTCCTCAGGTGAGTACAAGCTAACCACCGCTGAGAAAAGGCGGATACTTTTAAATAATATCTACGGAGTAGATATTGACACGCAAGCAGTGGAAGTAACTAAACTATCCTTATTACTAAAAGTTCTTGAAGGCGAAAGGGAACTGGTTCTTTTTCATAAGGAAAGGGCGCTGCCTGACCTAGCAAACAATATCAAATGTGGTAATTCTTTAATTGAATCAGATTACTTCATTAATCAGCAGGCAATGTTGTTTGATGAAGATGAAAGCTATAAGATAAACGCATTTGATTGGGAAACAGAATTTCCAGAAATATTTAGCAGAAAAAAACACGGCTTTGATGCAGTAATAGGGAATCCGCCGTATGGCGCGGAATTAACGACGGAGCAACGAAAATACTTTCACACTATTTATAATTGTGGAAGTACTGATACAGCAGCAATTTTTGTGGAACATGGTTTATCACTGCTTACTTCTTTGGGCATCCTTGGTTTCATTATACCTAAGCCATTTATTTATGCGTCTAATTGGAAAAAACTTCGTGATATATCAGTGCCTTGCTTGAAAAAGGTGGTAGATGCCGGTAAAGTTTGGCGTGAGGTAAAACTTGAACAGTGTATTATAATTCTGTCAAGCCATTCCTCAAAACCTCACTATTCGTGTAGTGTGCGTGAGGCAAAAAATATTTTATCTCTTGGCAAATTTAGCAAAGATTCAGTCCATGAATTTGGTTTTATTATCAATGGTGTTACTCCTGAAGAAATGTTGTTAGCATCACGCCTGAAAGAGACTTGTGTTTCTCTTGGTGCCATTACGACGAATAGACGAGGCGCAATGTTGCAGAAATGCATACAGTCCGAAGGTGACAAAATAGTATTGGGTGGCAAGAATATCCAACGATGGTTTTTACGTCCAGAGTTGAACAAAAGATTAGATTCAAGTGCTGGAATTGATGACAATGCGATTGTCAAGTCGGGTTCTATACTTGTGCAAAATATAGTAGCACATATCAAGAACCCAATAGACCATATTAAAATAACTGCTACAATTATTCCAAATGGTATTCAGAGGGAATATGTCATTTTGGACACTATTAATCAAATAGAATGCGGGGCTTCTATACATCCTAATTACGTATGTGGCTTATTAAACTCTAAAATTGTAAATTGGTATGCATACCGTTTTCTATTTGCCAAGGCAATTAGAACTATGCATTTTGACGCTGTTACGACCGACAAAATAATAATGCCCAGACCAGATATAACGCCTCCAAATTTGAAGTCTGAGATGGTAGATGTTGTAACCCAACTTATAACTATTCATGACCAGCACAAACAACCCGTGACTCCGCAAGCCAAAACTCAACTAAAAAGACACGTAGATTGCCTAATCAAAAAAGTTAATGAGCTTGCTTATCTGATATACAATTTAACAGAAAACGAAATCAAGCTCATTGAGTCTTGTATGCCCTAACTTTCAATGGTTTAATTTTAAGGAGAAATATAATGTGCCTCTCACTTTTTGAACAATGTGAAGACGTGTTTCTTGAAGTAGAAGTTGCCCCAGCTAAGGTTGAAGATTTTATAAATCGGTACACACAAATAACCAATCTGGCACCAGATGACTCATATTATCAAGAACAACCAAATAAATGGGGGACGGAGTGTCGAATTTACTTTAATGCGTCTGTAGAGGCTGCCCAAGCATTAACGGAAGCAGGTTGTCATGTTGAAGAAAAGGATATTGTAGGTTACCGCCCTGAGTATGCTTATCGAATTAATCAACAAGATTTATTTTGGAATCTTGTTTCTCACGGGTACAGATTGGGACCAGATAATTAAATGCTGTGATGAATTTTCGAAAATCGATTTCCCTCGTATTCCTATGACGATATCGAGCATTATCAGAAGATGACTGTTGCGCTTGGTGATACGATCGAGTGTATGGGTTCTATTGACGCGATAATTGATGGCGGGGGCGGTTGGCCTATTAGATAGTTTTGTTGCGATTAAGTTATTTTAAATTGCTACGGTCAAGGTTGCCGCGCGGCGAAGCCGTTCGCAATGACGGTGGGTGTGAAATAATAACCCCCTGCGGTGCGGGTTTGGAAACGGGTGGTTAGCGTGTTGTATGTTTTTCTGGTGTGCTACCCAAAGCACTTTACCCTTTGGTAGTACCGATGAAATTCGTAAGGAGGGCCAAGAGCGGCTGGAACTGTTAAGCCGCGGGAGCGGAGATGTCTTTGCAACAATCCATAATATCCTGGCAGATATTTCGCCGGATAAGATCATGGCAGTCTTTGAAACCGCAAAGAATTTCTCAATTAAGGACCTGATTATCCGATCACTGGTTAATAATTTGGAAGGATCAAAAATGATTATTAAAAAAAGAAAAGGCTTTACGTTAATCGAACTATGATCATCATAACATGTGAATCTCAGCGAAGTAGTTATTAAGCCTTACGTAGCTTTATGTGAGAAAAGAAGTATGAGCGGCATTTTCAAAGTCATGAAAGGTGCATTAATTGTTACATGATCCGAGTCATTATGACCCGCCGCCGGTTGCAGAAGAGATTGATCTTTCCGGAAAGGACACAGAAATTCTACGTCGCTTGGCCGGCGCAGTTGCCAAGATCGCTTCTCTTCCTGTGCATAAGGAAAAGGCAAAGCTTTGGACAAAACTCAATGACCTGCAATCCCAAAGGCCCATGGTTTGGATCAACGAGATATGCTGGAACGAGATGAATGTCGATGATGAGTTGACTTTGCAGTGTGAGCACCCATGGGCGAAAGATCAGGAAGACCAGTTACGAAAAACCATCTATCAATGGAACCATCTACCAGCCGATATGGTAGTTAATGATTTTCTCGTCAGCCCATTGGCAATTCACAGCACGGACTTTGGGATTATCGAAAATGTTGATATTGTAAAGACGGATGAAACAAGTGATGTTGTTTCGCGGCATTTCAATATTCAGATAAAGGATCCGGAAGATATCGAAAAGATCGAGATGCCGAAGATAACGCATAACGAAAAGGCAACGGAATTTTGTTATCAGGCAATGTGCAAAGTCTACGAAGGGATAATTCCGGTCAAAAAGCAGGGCCAGACACACATCTGGTTCACCCCGTGGGACTATCTTATTCGCTGGTGGGGCATCCAGGAAGCTATGATGGATATGATAATGCGTCCTGATATGATTAATGCCGCGGTTGAGAAAATGGTCGATGCGTGGATGGTCGAACTCGATCAGTTTGAAGAAATGAATCTTCTTTCGCTTGATAACGAAAATACACGTGTCGGCTCCGGCGGATATGGATATATAAGCGATCTGCCCGGTGATGACTTTGATGCCAGTTATGTACGGGCGAAAAACATGTGGGGCTGTTCAAATGCACAGATTTTTTCAGAAGTCTCGCCCGGGATGCACAGAGAGTTTGCTGTAAAGCACGATATGCGATGGCTTGAGCGTTTTGGCCTGACATATTACGGCTGTTGCGAACCGCTTGATAAGAAGATGGATGTTTTGCGCAAGATACCGAATCTTAGAAAGATATCGACCAGCCCATGGTGCGATATTGAAAGGATGGTTGCAGAAGTTGGCAGCGATTATGTTATAAGCCAGAAACCAAGCCCTGCGATATTTGCAGATAGCGAATTCCAGCCGGACAGGGCTCGTGTTGAAATTCGTAATGTTCTTGAAAAGGCTCAGGGTTTATGTCATATTGAGTTCATCATGAAGGATATCTCAACGGTAAGACGCCACCCAAAACGGCTTTGGCAATGGGCGCAGATCGCAACCGAAGAGGTAGAAAACTATAGCTGACTTGAAAGGAGTTTAAATGTTTACAAATTTACTTGCTGCAGGTGCCGAATCACTCAATTTTATCGACAAGGCGGTACTGGTCGTTTACCTTGTCGTCATCGTCGGGATCGGTTGCTGGACAGGTATGAGATCACGTAAAGGGACAGAAGGGGGCAGGGACTATTTTCTTGCCGGCGGTTCGCTTCGATGGCCAATGATCGGGCTGGCACTGTTTTCAACAAACATCTCAACTATTCACCTGGTCGGCTTTGCACAGGAAGGTTATAAAAACGGTCTTGTCGCGGGTAACTTCGAGTGGATGGCACCGTTTTTGCTAATAGTCCTTGCGTTGTTCTTTGCTCCATTCTACATCCGCTCAAGGGTTGCGACTCTTCCTGATTTCCTGGAAAGACGCTACAACCGATCCTGTCGTGACTGGTTGGCGGGTCTGTCGATCATATCGGCTATATTCATTCATATTGGTTTTACACTTTACACCGGTGCCGTTGTGCTTAAGGGGTTATTTGGTATCCCGATCTTGTATAGCATTATAGGGGCAACACTGCTGACCGGACTTTACACAATAGTTGGCGGGCTGATGGCAGTGGTGGTAACAGAGTCGATCCAGACTATCGTACTTTTGGCAGGCTCGATACTTATTACGGTATTCGGTTTGATAAAAGTTGGCGGTTGGGGTGGCATCGTTGAAAATGTGGAAGCTGTAAAACTCACCATGTTACGGCCTTCGGATGATCCTGCCAATTTGCCGTGGTACTCGATATTCCTCGGTTATCCCGTGATCGGCCTTTGGTACTGGTGTGCCGATCAGACGATCGTTCAACGGGTCCTTGGCGCGAAAGACGAAAACCATGCGCGCGTCGGCCCCTTGTTTGCCGGTTTCATTAAAATACTTCCCGTGTTTATCTTTGTGTTGCCGGGTATTATGCTTACTGCACTTATTAATCAAGGTCAGTTCCCGCCGCTTGAAGATTCCAAAGATGCATATTCCTATTTGATCACTAATTTGCTCCCAACGGGACTTACCGGGGTCATGGCCGCGGCGCTTTTGGCGGCGCTTATGAGTACGGTCTCCGGTGCTCTAAATTCGATCGCGACCCTATTCAGCTACGATCTCTACAAACGCTGGAAACCCGATACTTCAGATAAGAACCTTGTGTTCATCGGCAGAGCAGCAACCTTTGTAGCTATGATCGTTGCTATCGTCTGGTCACAGTACATAGGACATTTTGAAGGCATATATCAAGGTTGTATCTCGCTTATATGCTATGTTGCTCCGCCTATAACTGCTGTTTTCTTGCTGGGTGTTTTCTGGAAACGTGCATCGGGCAGCGGTGCAATTGTAACGCTTGTTATAGGTTCGATACTTGGATTTGTCGTTTTTCTGCTTGAGTGGTATAAGGAGGCCACTGGCTGGACAATGCCTGCGATGCTTGCAGGATTTTACCTGTGCATGATATGTATTGGTGTTCACATTGCCGTTTCAATGTTTAAACCTCACGTACACACAGCAGACAGCGAATCGCTTGTCTGGGGTAACCCGCTTGATTGCATTAAGGCTCCCGGTTGGAAAGGGATCGGTGATTACAGGGTTCTGTCGGCTATACTTTTTGCCGTTATGGTAGCTTTGTATGTTATTTTTAGATAAAAAAAAGAAAGGATCTGTTATGAAAAAAACGATTATCTTTATATTATTTATGGTGCTGATCAGCGGATGTGCAGAAAAAGTTAAGCGGTACGGCAGCGTTATCGGTGTAAAAAAAGATATGCTGGCCAAGTACAAGGACCTGCATGCCAACGCCTGGCCTGCGGTGAACAAGCAGATCAAAAAAAGTAATATACGAAACTACTCGATCTATCTGACCCAGTTCCCGGATGGGAATTATTATCTGTTCAGTTATTTTGAATATGTTGGCGATGATTTTGATGCGGACATGGCAAAAATGGCCGAAGACCCGATGACCCGAAAATGGTGGGAAGAAACGGACCCTTGCCAGATCCCGCTTTCGAATCGACCAAAAGGTGAATTCTGGAAGAACATGGAAGAAGTTTACCACCTCGAAAAGGAATAAAATAACGATAATGCAAAACCAAATTTTATAGGAGTAAGAAAATGAAAGCGAAATGTTTACCGGTAATCAAAAAAGCTAATCCCCAGGCGCCTGTCATAGGGGTGTTCAGTCCGTGTGATCCTCGTATCGACCAAGCCAGCCGCACGCGGGCGCAGAACGTTGTGTCAATGACAGCCGATACCATCAGCGGTTCTGTAACGCTTCCCGACAATACTCCCGTTGACGTGGTTTATTCCGATATCCTCATCGACAGCGAAGCACAGGCGGACATCGTTGCACAGCAGTTTAGAAAGGCCGGCGTTAACATTCTGATATGCGCTCCCGATACGTGGGCGTTCCCGCAGCTAACGACAATTTCTCTCTTGCAGCAGTTCCCGAAAGACACTCCTATTAATATCACCTGCGGCAACAGCGGACCCAAGCCCGGCGTTGTATACGCACACGCTTTGGCAGGAGCAATAAGCCAGTATGGCAAACTTGTTTCGCTTAACGTTGGCAACTGGCCCGATACAGGCATGAAACCAAAGATGAGCAAACAGACTGCGACAAATCTGATCGACTGGTGCTACGCCGCGGTAGCTGCTGTTGCAATACGCGGCCGGCGTGTGATGATCTTCGGACATGACTCAATGGGTATGGAGACGGCACTGGCTCACATTATTCCTACAAGAAACACCTTCGGCCTTGAAATAACCCGCCTCGACATGAAACTGCTTACAGATATGCTCACCAAAAAATCATACAAGCAAAAAGAGCTTAAAGAGCTAAGAGCATGGATCGACAAACACATTGGCAAACGACTTGTGCTAAAGACCGAGGCAGACAGCGAAAGGTTTAACCAGTCCCTTGCCATGTATCTTATCAACAGGGACTTGATGAAGGACCTAAACGCAATAGGCGGCGGCTTTATGAGTCAGCTTGAGTGGGGCAGCGACCAAAGAGGTATTCCGCTTCCCGTTGCAGATTGCATGGAGTCTTTGTTTAACAGCACATTCGATCATAAAGGCCCCAAGGCCCCGTTGCCTTATGCCACAGAAGCAGATGCACAGGGCTTGCTAACAATGCTCTTTATGACATACCTCAGCGGCGGGAACCCTCCACTGTTCATGGACTTTAGAAAAGTCTGGGAAGGCTGGGAAATCGAAGCCCTTGCAAAGAAGATCGGCGTAAAGATCGATGAAAACGCCGACTACATCACAAAAGGTCTCGTCGATGGTGATAACTCTGGCAGCGCATCCTTTAATTGGGCCCAAAAGCCAGGTGCTTCTTTATCAAAAATAATGAAAAGTATTTCAATGCCCCTAGCCGATGCCGGTTACTTCCCGGGCGGCGGTAACAGCGTAACCTTTATGACTCCTGCAGGTATCGAGGGCATTGCCGGCAGAGTGGCCTATAGTGCATTGAATAATAAATTCTGTATGATCTGGGACGAGGCTTACACAACCGAGGTTCCCGCAGAGCTCGGCAAAGCTATGTGTGACCTGACGACTCCGGACTGGCCCCACACGTTCGTTGTGCCGAAGTATGCGTCCATGACAGAGTACAAACAATACGCCCCAGCCAACCACTTCCACATGACATGGAACCTTCCCGTCGCTCGCCTGCAGCACTGGATGGACTTGACGGGCGTTTCGAGCGTTACACCATGGGCTGGGCGACCGAAATTTATCGAAGGTGTTGATCGGCCTTTGCCTTTGCTCCATTTAATTAATGGTAGTTAAAGATTAAATAGAAATATAAAATGAATTCAAGAGAACGAGTTCTAGCTGTATTTGATCATCGGGTGCCGGACAAGGTTCCGTGCTGGTGCGGAGCGTCCGTAGAGTTCTGGCAAAAGGCAAAGAAACAGTTACGCCTTGACGACGAGGGGCTTAGATTGAGGTTTCGCGATGATTTCAGACGCGTCTTTGCAGAATATGCAGGCCCTGGGTTCCCTTTGAAATTTCCCAATGCAAAATCCAGGACCATCTTCGGCATAGAACGCGATGGCATCGGTTTTGGTCAGCCGCTAAGTCATCCGTTGGCAGATGCAACTATTGCTGATGTTGAAAAATACCCTTGGCCGGACCCTGCGTGGATGGATGTTTCAAAGATAAAGGCAGCCGCTCAGGCTCATAATGGACAGTTTGCGATCCTTGGCGGCGACTGGTCGCCGTTCTGGCATGATGCAATTGATCTTGTAGGCATGGAAAACCTATATCTGAAAATGTATTCCGAACCGGAAGTTGTCGATGCGATCCTTAAACGTATGGTCGATTATTACTTTGAGGTCAGCAAAAATATTTTCGACGCTGCCTCTGATGTGATAGACATATTTTTTATGGGCAACGATTATGGCAGCCAATTAGGACCTTTGATGAGTCCCGATATGTTCGACAGGTTTATGGCGCCTCATCAAAAACGATTGTGTGACCTGGGACATTCGTATGGTTTGAAAACACAGCTCCATTGCTGCGGCGGTTTCTACGAACTGATCCCGAGTTTAATAGATGCAGGCGTTGACGGTGTTCATGCTGTCCAGCCGTCATGCAGAGGCATGGACCTTAGCAGGCTTAAATCCGAATTTGGCGACAAAATGGTCTTCAACGGTGCGATTGATTCGCATCATACTTTGATGGAAAAGGATGCCGCAGGCGTAAAGGAAGACACTCGTAAAGTGCTTGATATTATGATGCCGGGCCGAGGATATATCGCTGGCGCAAGCCATGATACGATACTTGAAGAGACGCCCGTAGAAAATGTTCTCGCGATGTTTGATGCAGTAAATGAATATGGTGTTTATTCCTGAAAGGACGGAAAAAATGAAGCGATATGGCTCTGTCATAGGTGTAAAGGAGGAAAAACTGGATGAATACAAAAAACTCCATGCAGCCGTCTGGCCGGAAATTCTAAGCATGATTAAAGAATGTAACATACAAAACTATTCAATCTATCTAAGAAAGCTTCCCGACGGGAACCATTATCTGTTTAGCTATTTTGAATACGCCGGCGAAGATTTTGAAGCTGATATGGCGAAGATGGCAGCCGATGAGATGACGCAAAAATGGTGGAAAGAAACGGACCCTTGCCAGCAACCCCTCGTAGATAGAACCGATGGTCAGTGGTGGGCCGACATGGAAGAGGTTTTTCATTGTGATTAATGGCTGTATTTAGGTCGAAAAAAATCGCAAATCTCTTTTGCTTACGGGTGAAGGGTTTTAAACTTGTGGATATGCAGATCCTGAGTGCTTTGGGTAAATTTAAAAAGGTTTTAATGGGATTTCCAAGTGAGATAACAACCCAAACTATTATTAAAAGGCAATGGAGATGAGATATTATGAATAGACGTTCGTTTTTGAAATTAGCCGGCATTTGTTCTGTAAGTGTTATGGGAACTACATTGTCGGGATGCGTTGAAAATGTAAGCGTGCAGGATTCGGGTAACCGCTTCGCAGCCAGAGGCAGCGAGCGTCCTAATTTTCTGTTCTTGTTTACTGACGACCAGTCGTTCAATACCGTCGATGCACTGAACAATACGCAGGTTAAAACGCCTAACATTGACCGGCTTGTTCGCAAGGGCGTGACGTTTACGCATTGTTTCAATCAAGGCGCGTGGGGCGGTGCGATCTGTATTGCAAGCAGGGCGATGCTCAACACCGGGCGATACCTTCGGGATTGTGGGGGGAATGAGTGCGGCAACTATCCGCTTTGGGGACGGGTCTTAGGCGATGCAGGTTATGATACGTTTATGACGGGCAAATGGCATAACGGCGATAACGCACTGAAAAGAAGCTTTAAGGAGTTCGGGCCCATTGGCGGGGGGATGCTGCATTCTAAAGATCCGAACGCTAAAGAAAACAAGAAAAAGGGTATCGTAAACGATCCTTATGATAGGCCTCGCCAGGGGAATTCGTGGAGTCCTTATGACAAGTCGCTGAAAGGGCACTGGCTCGACAAAGACGGCCGGAAAGTTCACAGCAATAAAGTCTATGCCGATGCTGCGATAGATAATATTGAAAATGCGGCAGGTAAAAGCAACGATCCCTTCTTTATGTATGTTTCCTTTAATGCTCCGCACGATCCGAGGCAGGCGCCTAAAGAATTTGTCGATATGTACCCGCCGGACAAGATCGAAATACCTCCCAATTATCTACCAGAACATCCTTTCGATCAGGGCGATAACAGGCTTCGTGACGAGAAACTCGCTCCGTTTCCGCGAACGAAAGAGGCAGTTGCGGTGCATCTTAGCGAGTATTATGCAATCGTCAGCCATACGGACCACCAGATCGGCCGGATACTCGATGCACTGGACAAAAGCGGCAAAGCGGATAACACGATCGTTATATTTTCATCGGATCATGGCTTAGCTGTCGGTCAGCACGGGCTGATGGGTAAGCAAAATCAATATGACCATTCGGTGAGAATGCCGTTTGTGATTGGTGGTCCGGGGATTGCTAAGAATGTCCGAAATGACGCGATGATCTATTTGCAAAGCTGTTTTGCAACGACATGTGAGATGGCGAATATAGAGGCTCCCGAAACATTACAGTTCCCAAGCTTAGTTCCGCTGCTTACGGGTGAAAAAAAGAAACTATACGATTCAATTTACGGATCGTATCGTCACCTGCAACGAATGCTTCGCACAGATCGGTATAAGTTAATTCGTTATCCGCACAATGGCGAGGTTCAACTGTTCGATATTAAGAAAGATCCATGGGAAATGAAGGATCTTGCTGAGGATGCAAAGTATAAAAATGTGCTTAAGAGTCTCGATGAAAAACTCAAGCGGTGGATGACCGAAACTTCCGATCCGCTCGGCCGGGATTTTGCAGGCGTACTGTGAAAAAAGTCAGCCCAATTTGGCTCAGTTTAAGGGACATTTCGTCAGGCATCCACAATCTTCTCATTGATCATTCTGTCCAAAGCCAGTCTTGGGAGGTTATGGCAATATCTGTATAATCAGTAATGGCGTCCTGGTTTCTGTCGCCGGGGGCTTGGCCATCCCCGAAGAAATCCGAACCCTCGTATGTAACATGATCGGCAAGTTATGTTTGTTGAAAGATAAATTTTAATATCTCAAGGTTTTAAAACGGCCACGCCAGTTTATGCGTATCCTTTACATCTACCTGTTTTAATATGTCCGGTTCATCAGGTTACAACGAATTGGTGAACAGCAACCTGAACTTGATACTGCTTATCAAATTTCACCTTTGTATTCCGCAGTGTCGTCCGGTGTTTTCCAATCCAAAGACCCATCTGCCATCAGGACATTAGCCGCACCTTTACCATTATACTTATGACTGCTCTGTTGTTGCGCGAGTTGACCCGGTGAAATCTTGTGAAAACTGGCAAAGCCGTCCGGGCCAGCTAGTAATGCGGTGTCATTAAGTACATGAGTAGTATAGTTGTTTAGTGTCCACATATTTTCTTCAGCCCACAAAAATGTTTTAGAGGGATTTTTGAGACGACTCTTTCTGTGTGTTTTAAAATCGTTAGGGGCAGGACTTCCGGTTGGAATCGAGTTTTCATTCGAATCCCGTTGTAAAAATATCCCATTCATACTGTAACTGGACTGGGGTTCAAACGGACCGCCGATGCAGTCGCTGGCAGTGTGAGTACCGTTGCCATCCATGTGACTCTGACCGTATGTTATCGCAACTTTAACGAAAAACGGACAAATATTGACCTTGGTCTTAGCAAGGTACGGCCAATACGGACCGGCGTATTCAGGATGGGACTCAATATTATAATCAGGATTGTGCCAGCGGCAGTAACGCTCAGCTTCACCGGAAAATGTCTCTTTCTTATACAGACTCTGCCATGGATTCGGCATGTAATCACTGTTTTCATTGCCATACATTTCAGTCGCTATCTGGTACTGATGCAGATTCATCTTGCAGAGAATCTCTTGCGCCTGGGCCTTGACCTTGCTTAATGCCGGGATCAGGATCGAAAGCAGCAACGCTATGATCGCGATTACGACCAGTAGTTCGATTAGCGTAAAACCTTTTCTTTTCATTACTTCTCCGAATTAAATTATCAACCAGCAATCCAGGGCTAAGTTCGATAATAACAGCAATGGCACTACAAGTCTTCCAGTATTGACCATTGGTAAATATTATACGGTTTTTGATAGCTTATCTGGGATTTCCCGTACAACACCAATAATCTTATCAAAACTACCTTGAACAGCCTCGGCATCGCCGTTTTCCATACGCCCCTGAAGAAATGGTGAAGAGAAATAAGGTGGCAATCGGTTTCTATGCTTGTATTGTGCTGATTTTGACGGGGCAAGTCAAGGGATATCTCATTACCAGTAAGCCCCGGCAGGCCTATACAGACCCAGAACTGAAAACGCACTCAAAAACCTGCGTTTTTAACGCGCCTGACACGATTCGAACGTGTAACCTTCGGTTTCGTAGACCGATGCTCTATCCAATTGAGCTACAGGCGCAAAAAGCCGGAAACGGCTTTCAAGCCGCATAATTTAATCATTTTGTCCGCCTTTTGCAAGCAAATTAAGATATTTTTGCGTTTTAAGGCGAAAGGTACGCATAATGACAGGGATATTGTTGTTTTATATTGACAATGCAGATAATCACCGCTAACTTTATGCTTTAGTGTGCGGATACGCCGCGTTTTTAACGATTGCTAAGAAAGTCAGGTTCAAATGCCGCCGCAATATGTATTTCCAATAACGATAGGGTTTATAGTTTTAGCTACGGTTGTAGGTGCTTTCATACGCCGTCGCAACAGGGACAAATGTCTCAAGGATTTTGACGATTTCACGGTTACTGCTGAACTGCTCGACGGAAAACTTGTTAGCGGCAGGTTAAGGGTTGAAAATACAGGCCTAGAATTCATTTACCCAGAACTTATCGAGAAGGATCAAACCACACGGTCAAGTTATATCATGTACAAGGCAGAGTATTCAAAGATCGCGGCAATGCTGCGTTTTCATGATGAACTGACAGATGACAATAAAATTAAAAGAGAAAATGAACTTAAACGGACATATCACCCGTCTTTTTTCCATCGAACCAAACGCAAAACTATCAATATTGTCAAGACAGTTCGCGATTCTTTGATGGAAGTGGTAAACATGGCGATGAGTCATGCAAAAAAAGTGACTCCTGCAGGCGCCGTAATGGCAGGGCAGGATAAATATGTAAACCAGATCAAGCAGGGGGTCGCAGGCTCTGGCGACACTTCATACGAACCGATGATAGAAAAATATATTGGCCATAAGGTCATCCTTGAAATGAGTGGTCCCGATAAGATATTCTATTTTTGTGGAGTGTTAAAGGACTATACCAAAGAGTTTGTCGAACTTATGGATGTCGACTATGTATCACAGCCGGAAGGAACTACAAGAAAGGCCGATATGATCGTTTTGCGAAAAGCTGGCACCGTCCGCCATTTTGCAGAATGAAACAAAAAAAATCCAGACGTCCCGAAACGCTCGGCTCCCAAAGAAGCAGACCAATACTCACTTCCGTCACTTATACAAATTAAACAATCTCCGGCGCAAAAAAAGAAGCCCCGCTTGTAAAAAAGCGGGGCCCTTATCGTTGGAGGGATAAGATGCTCTCCGATAAAGAGAGCGGTTTCATTCACTAATACGAACCATACGAATATTATGGCAGGAGGGAAGATGTTTTTTAGAGGTTTTGCAAAAAAACAAAAAATCAGAATTTGGAGCCGCGGCACTCAGGGATACCCTTAGATTACCGGTATCTATTTTACTTTTATGGTGATTTTAGATTTATCATCAGGTTTACCGGGAAAACGTGCTTTGAATTTTCGCCACTTGATCCCATTGCCGGGTACGTTCCTTGGAATGTTAATATCAGGGAGGCGTTTGTGATGCAGAATCGAACCTTGTGATGAGCGAACTGTGACCTCGATGTTTGCTTTGGTACCGTAATCGGCAATGTCAAACTGCTGTAAAACGCCGGAGACGATGAAAGCGAGATTTTGGTTAAATGTTTGGTGTTGATTGTTTTATATTAATTTGCTATAATAATAAATTCAAATATTTATATTTTGGAGAGGAATTTTATGCGAAAGCGTTTAGTAGTCATTCCGGAAAAATGCTCCGGCTGTAGGGTATGCGAGATAGCCTGTTCGGTTCATCGTCAGGGCGTAAACAATCCAAAGAAAGCACGTGTCCGTGTTACAACCGTTTATCCGCATCCTGTCGTTCGTATGCCTATCGTGTGCAGCCAGTGCAAAGAGGCGAAGTGTTTGGCGGCGTGTCCGACAGATGCTATTTACAGCAAAGACGGCGTAGTTATGATAAATGAAGATGAATGCATTGGTTGCCATGCCTGTGTCGATGCCTGCCCGTTTGGGGCGATGTACATTCATCCTGATCTTGACATTCCGTTGAAGTGTGATCTGTGCAGCAATAATAGTGAGCCGCAGTGTGCAAGGATGTGTCCGATGGGAGCGATCGTATATCTTCCAGAGCATGTTTTCGGCCAGGCACATCGCCTGAATAATGTTCTGTCGTATGCACACATGAAAGAGATCGAGTATATGGAAAAGGGCGAGCCGAAGAAACTACACTACGCTGACAACAATGCAGCCGAGTCCTTTGAGGAGCAGCAGGGAGGTCAAAATGAAAAAGCATAAAGGCGGATATTTTGGAAAGATACTTCACGTTGACTTAAATGACAGCGAGTCAAGCATAGAAAATTTTGACGATGATTTTGCAAGCCAGTATATTGGCGGACGTGGTATTGCGGTAAAGCTTATCTGGGACAACCTCAAAATCCATGACCACATTGATCCATTGGGTCCGGAGAACATGCTTGTTGTGGCCCCCGGACCTTTGACCGGTGTATATTTGCCAAGCTCGGGCAAGAACTCTTTCGCTGCCATTTCGCCGGCAACAGGTTTGTATGGTGATTCGAGCATGGGCGGCGGGTTCGGTGTTGAGATCCGGCAAGCCGGTTACGATGCAATTACCGTAGTCGGCAAAGCGGCCGAGCTAAGCTATCTTTTCATTGATGATGACAATGTTTCTGTGATCCCGTGCCCGGAGTTAAGGGGCAAAGGCAATCTTGAGGCAGAAGGTCGCATTCGCGAAAACCTTTCTGATCATGATGTAAGAGTTGCTTCGATCGGTATTGCCGGTGAAACATTAGCTCGTTTTGCATGTGTAACAAGCGAGTGGAGCCGTAACGCCGGAAGAACCGGTATCGGTGCGGTAATGGGCAGCAAGAATTTAAAGGCTATCGCAGTTCGAGGGCATCAGGACATTCCTGTTTCTAATATGGAAGATGTCATCAATATTTCTGAAAAGGCATACAAAGAACTTGGCGAACATGTCATGATGGGAATGTGGCAGAGACAAGGGCTTATGGGTGTGGTCGATTATGCTAACGAGATGGGGATACTGCCGACGTATAACTTCCGCGATACGCACTGGGAAAAATCAAAATCGATCAATGCCAATGTTATGCTTGGCAATTTCAAGATCGGCAACACTGCCTGTTTCGGCTGTCCGATGTGTTGCGGCAATATCAACCTTGTAAAGGAAGGCAAATGGGCAGGGACCGTCACCGAAGGGCCGGAGTATGAGACCGCTGCAATGTTAGGTTCCAATGTCGGTATTGACAACTTCCCGGGTGTGTTGCGTGCAAACTATCTTTGCGATGACTTCGGATTAGATACGATCTCGACCGGCAACCTGATCGCCGCTGTCATAGAGGGGTACGAAAAGGATTTGCTGACACTCGAAGATCTTGACGGCAAGCCAATATCATGGGGCGATGAAGACAGGATCATGGAGCTTATCGAGCAGATTGCAAAGGCAGAAGGGATTGGCGAGACCATAGCACTTGGCGCAAAAGGAGTTCTGGCGAAATGGCCGCAGCTCAAACCGATAGTGGTTCACGTCAAGGGCCTGGAGCAGTCCGCTTACGATTGCAGGGGGGCAAGCTCAATGGCGCTGGCATACGGCACAAGTGATATAGGAGCTCACCACACCCGTGCATGGACGGTTGGCAAGGAGCTTGAGGCCGGTGCAGACTGGAGCATTGAGGAAAAGGTTGACCTTGTTATGTATCACCAGCACATCCGTTCGCTGTTCGATATGTTCGGTGTCTGTCGTCTGCCGTGGATCGAGTTGGGCTTCCATGAGGATTTCTATGCGGAGTTGTACAGCGCAGTTACCGGCAATCAGTATGGGCTGGAGGAGCTTTTGAAGGTTTCGCAGAATATTTATGATATGACGCGTGCGATAAATGTCAAATTAGGTGCAAAAAAAGCTGACGACTATCCGCCCGAAAGAACTTTTGTTCCAATACATAGCGGGCCGTTAGCAGGTAAAGTTTGCGATAAAGCAGAGTATGAAACAATGCTGAACCTTTACTACAAGAAAAGAGGCTGGGATAAAAACGGAAATCCAGACATAAGTTGTTAGATTAAAAGATGATAATACAATTACAAAAGGCCTTAAAATATGACCTTAGGGCTCCTTTCTCATTTCTGAGATGTTTAAAAGTTGCAATAAATTATAACATTGAGTCCTGCTGTATCACTTCTGATAATGCAAAAATACAGTAAAAACAAACTTTAATGGATGTAAAAATGGGTAATCTGTTTTTTGTTGACTTGCTCTGAAAAATACGTAAACTGCTATAATTCGTGAATAAATTTGAAAATTGGAACAAAAGAACAACTGCATGGAGGTAACAATTGGGATATAATTGTGTCGTATTAGTTAAACAGGTCCCTGACACCAAACGGATTACCGGCGAAGCGATGAATGCCGATGGAACAGTCAATCGCGGTGCGCTAGATGCTATTTTCAATCCAGAAGACCTTAACGCCCTTGAACTTGCCCTTGATATTAAGGATAAGTTTGGCGGAAAAGTAACGGCTGTTACGATGGGACTTCCCAACGCTGGTACCGTTTTAAGAGAGTCCTTATTCCGTGGTGCAGACGATGCTGTGCTGATAACGGACAGGCGTTGCGCAGCATCGGATACTTTGGCTACGAGCTATATTTTAAGCTGTGCCGTCAAAAAACTTGACGCCGATATAGTTCTTTGTGGACGTCAGGCGATCGATGGCGACACCGCTCAGGTCGGACCGCAGTTAGCTGAGAAGCTTGGCATTCCTCAGATGACGTATGTCAAAGAGATCATTGATATTAAAGACAATACGATCATTACTCGCAGGAACATTGGTAACGGATGGCAGGAAGTTAAAGGAACCCTGCCGATGTTGCTTACCGTAACCGACGAAGCTAACGAGCCGCGGGTACCGGCTGCAAAAAGACTTATGAAGTTTAAAAAAGCAAAAACACCCGTTGAGATTGGTGCGGAAATTGCGAAGAAGGAACCGGAAGATAACGAAGCCAAGATACTAAAGCTCGCAAAAAAGAAAGCCAATGAACTCGAAGAAAAGGGATTGC
The DNA here is from genome assembly GCA_023143375.1 of Planctomycetota bacterium. Lineage (GTDB taxonomy): Bacteria > Planctomycetota > Phycisphaerae > Sedimentisphaerales > Anaerohalosphaeraceae > JAFGKL01. The sequence continues at coordinate 21 of JAGLHQ010000177.1, read as the reverse complement.
TGATAAAGCAGTGGGATCTCG
>JAGLHQ010000176.1 GCA_023143375.1 Planctomycetota bacterium | reverse complement strand
AAACACAATTATGAACAAAAAAACACAAATATGCGCAATTATGAACACAAATAAGGTAAATTATGGAAAACAAACCCAATTTAATAATCATAAAATCGCCATAAGCCAAGCAATAACAATGAATTAAGGAGATAGCTAAAAAACGCCAAAAAAAACAAACCCAATTTGCATTTTTATACATATAAAAAGAGGGCAACGCGCCTTAAAGGGTGTGTTACAGGTTGGAGTTCCGAAAAATGGCTTTGCGGCTCGGTGGTTTGTGTGGTATTATTCCAGCGTGTATCGGCAGGGGAGCCAAACGAATTAAGATAGCGACAGGGGAAATACATGTCAGCAGAACGGGACAAGCTGAACTATATAAAGAATCTGGTCTGGATGATGTGCTGTGACGGCAAGATCGACGTCGGCGAGAAGAAGTTCTTAAAACACGCCGCCCGGGAGGTTGGACTCGACGTCGATGACTGGAGCGGACTGGTCAAAGCTGTGATAAGCGACGGCACCGGACACTATCCAGCCGGTAACAGGGATAAGGCGATAGCTACGCTAAAGTCGCTGATGGTCATGGCCAAAGCCGATAAAGTCGTCGATCCAAAAGAGAAAGAGTTCCTCGTTAAATTCGCAAAGTCCATCGGCGTTTCAAAGCACGAATGGGATTTTATACGGAAAAACACAAACAGCGAGAGCTTGTTCGAGGCGTTTAAGAAAAGCTTAGGAAGCGTTATTGCTTTAAGAGAGGATTTTGAAAAGATCGAAGACTTCAAAAGTATCGCCGGAGAGTGTGGGTTGGCAGCGCAGGTTTCCGGTTTCGATGAGTTTATAAAGAGCGATAATGACAGCAAAGATATAGTTTGTTTTCATGTTCCGGATAACAGGCAGTCAGCGGTGCTGAAATGCAGGAAATTGATCGAAAAGAACAACGGAAGAGTTGTCGCCATCCTGACGCGATATCAAGGACACCTGGTCAAGTACCTGCACGAAACGGGGCTTGAAAAGTGCATCATAGAACCTGTGTATTCGCATGATATCGAAAAAATCTTTTCGACGTCGAGTTAACGATCGGTTTTATTATAGTTGTTAAAGCCGCTCATTTCATCGGTTTGTTTTCGCTTCTTGTCCCTGACCGTTTCGTCGTCGGCGTATCCCAATGTTATTATAAGCGTGACGCGTTTTGAGGATGGGACTTTCAGCATTTTTTTAACCGCTTTTTCGTCGAACCATCCCAGCATACATGTTCCCAGGCCCTGCTCGGCGGCTGCGAGGCAAAAGTGCTCGGCGGCGATGCCGATATCAATCGAGGTAAAATCCTTTTTCCTGACAACAGCTCCGAATTTTGCAAAAGCGGTTTGCTTTTCGCGGACGATCGCAACGAGTACAGGGGCCGTCATCGAGAAGCGGTTAAATGACAATATTTTTCCAAATGTTTCCTTTGCGATCTTCGGCCTAAGCTGTGGGTCGTCGATGACGATAAACTTCCACGGCTGGGAGTTGCAGGCAGAAGGGGACATGCGCGCCGCTTCCAGGCAATAATCGATCTTTTCGCGATCAACGGGTTTGTCGGAGTATCGGCGTACGCTTTGGCGTTTTTTTACAAGCTCAAGGAAATCCATAACGCAGATTGTAACGATCCCGCGTCGAGCGGGCAAGCATTTAGTTTATCAACTAATATATTATGGCAGTTGCGTGGTTTATTGCCTGTATGACTTTCAGGATGTCTCCGGTTTCTGTGACGATCTCGTCGAATCCCTTTTGCATTAGCGCTTCGGCTTCGGTATCTTTCAGGGCCGCTGCCATCGCTATGACTTTTGTTCCGCTAAGATCGTCGTTTGTCCTTACGTATTTGGAGATGACGGATGCGTCGATGTTGCTTGACATGAGGTTTATAAGTATTACATGCGGAACGATTTTCTGGGCGAGAAGTCCTGCGTCGAAGCTGTTTTGCGCGATGTGCACTTCGTAGTTCTTTTTTGCCTGAAGTGCGGTTGCCATGTTTTCGGCAGATTCCCAGTCGTCGTCGATTATCAGGAGTCTCATTTGGCCCGCTTCGAGTGCGTCGATCGGCATGTCGTGCGCTTTCATGAACTTTACGAGTTCTGCGGTAGGGATGCGTCTGTCGCGTGAACCTGGTATGCGGTATCCTTTTAGCTGTCCTGCGTCGAACCATTTTGTGACGGTTCTTGGGGCAACATTGCATATCTGTGCTACTTGTCCAGTTGTCAAAACGTCTTTTTTCTTTTGCATATTTTTATTTACCTATCCGACAAATCGTCGACTCAAAGTCGCTGTTTTGGCATTAAAAGCCATTTTATCAATCTCTTCCGAAGTATTTCCGGCATCCGGCATATAAAAATTCGGCTTAAATGGGTTGCGATTCCAGTTTAAAGTGTCAAAAAAGCCCTTTTGTGCGTTTTTTGGCGAATATTTTTTTGTCAGGTCCGATAAAGCTTTTTATTTGTTTTAATTGTTGCGAAAAAAAGGTATAAAACTTTTATGTGACGAGGTGGATTTATTGTCATTTTTTATTAAGATTTGACAATAATCGGCGAATTTACTTGACGATTATTGCTGTTCTGTTACGATGATGGTATGTCTGTAAGTAGCAGATGTGTTATCTTGCCCCGTGTTGCGGGGTATTTGTTGAACCAGCAGCTTGTTTTTTGCTTATTTGATAGTAAGGTTTTGAGAACACCGTGTCCAAATGGAATGGCTATAGGCGAGAGATCGTCGAGTCGGATTTTTGTTTGGCTTGGTGAATGGCGAATTGTAGATCAATTGATAGAAGTGTTTTAAAGGAATTAGCTTGTATGGGAATTTTTCTTACAGGTTTTGAACTGATAATCAATACCCGTGTA
>JAGLHQ010000175.1 GCA_023143375.1 Planctomycetota bacterium | reverse complement strand
ATAACAATCATCGTTTTTTCAATCCTTACCTTTCAGTAGGCCCGTGCGTTTTGCGTTTTGGACAAGTTGTGTTTATGATAGCTTTACTGAAAGGTTGAACTATGAATATACTAGCTCAGATGGGGGCCGAGGTGTTTGGCTTTGTGGCGATGGGGGTGGCTTTAGGTGGGATACTTGTTTCTGTGATCATAAAGTTTTCTTCCAAGGCCAAGGCAAGATTGATCGAAGAAGATATGGCTTTGAAGATCGAAACGGCGAAAAAAGAAGCAAAAAACATTAAGAAATCCGCGGAACTGGACATTGCTAACGAAATTCTCAAGAAAAAAGAAGTGTTTTCCGCGGAGGTTAACCGTACCAAGGATCAGCTCCGAGAAAAAGAACGTAAGCTGTCGAAAAGCGAAAGCGCACTTGAACGTCAGTCGGAACAACTGTCTCAGAAGGAAAAGCAATTCAAGGAATCTGAGAAGGAACTGGTTCGTAAGAAGCAGGGCTTCGATTCTCGGAGTAAAAACCTCGATTCGCTTATTCAACAGCAGAAGAACCAGCTTTTGAAGATCACCTCGATGGATATGGAAGATGCACGTCAGCTTCTTTTGACTCGTCTTGAAGACGAGTGCGAGCATGAGATGAACGAGCTTCTCCAGCGTAAGATCGAGGAAACTAAAGAAACTGTCGAGGAAAAGAGCCGTGAGGTCATCAGTTCTGCTATCCAGCGTTATGCCGCGGAGCAGACTTGCGAGGTTTCAGTTTCGATGGTCGATATTCCCAGCGACGATATGAAGGGTCGTATCATCGGTCGTGAGGGACGTAATATTCGCGCGTTCGAGAAGGCGACCGGTGTCGATGTTATCGTTGACGATACGCCGGGCGTTATTGTTGTTAGCGGTTTTAACCCGATCCGTCGTGAGGTTGCCCGTCTTAGTATGGAGCGTTTGATCCAGGACGGTCGGATACATCCTTCGCGTATCGAAGAGCTTGTAACACAGACTAAAAAAGACGTTAACGCCAAGGTGCTTCAGATCGGTAAGGAAGCGGCAGTGGAGGTTGACGTAAGGGGGCTTAGCAATAAGGTTCTTTCGATGATCGGTGCGTTGCATTACCGAACGAGTTACGGTCAGAATGTGCTGCGTCACAGTGTCGAGGTTGCGTTCCTTTCCCAAGTGATGGCCGACGAGCTTGGCATTGACGGGGCGGTGGCACGCAGGGCAGGTTTCCTGCATGATATCGGCAAGGCGATGGATCGTGAGACCGAGGGCGGGCATCCGGCTATCGGAGCGAATTACCTGAAACGTTTCGGCGAGTCGGGAGTCGTACTAAACGCTGTCGAGGCACATCACGGAGACATCGTTGCAGATAATCCATATACCCCGCTTGTAGCGGCGGCTGATGCTGTTAGTGCATCTCGTCCGGGTGCGCGACGGGAAACTTTGGAGCGATATATCAAGCGGCTTGAAAAGCTTGAAGATATTGCCAAGGGGTTTAAGGGCGTCGAGAATTGCTTTGCGATACAGGCAGGACGTGAGATCAGGGTTATTGTAAATGCCGACGATATTAAAGACGACGGGGCGCTTAAGATCGCCCGCGATATCGCTAAGAAGATCGAAGATGAGATGACTTATCCGGGCGAGATCAAGGTTACGCTGCTTCGGGAAGTCCGATGTGTCGAATACGCGAGGTAGTGATTCGTGATTCGGCTATCGCCGAATTAGGGTGAATTTTACCATGAAGGCATAAAGATATTGAAGAGAAGATATTGAAATTCAAAATTATTTATTGTTACGATTAATTACTGCTTTCGCAGATAATGAACAGTGGAAATTGCAACGTTTTTTTTTGCCACAGAGGAAAAAGAGAGCATAGAGAACACAGAGAAAGGAATTATTATCCACGGATTTTTTTACCGCAGAGGTCGCTAAGGGCGCAGAGGAAAGAAAGATAAAAGAAACCGCGGATTTCGCGGATTTTAAAAAAAGATTTTTACCATGAAGGCATAAAGATATTGAAGAGAAGATATTGAAATTCAAAATTATTTATTGTTACGATTAATTACTGCTTTCGCAGATAATAAACAGTGGAAATTGCAACGTTTTTTTTTGCCACAGCCGCCGTCGCTAAAGCTATGGCGAGCCAGGAAGGGAAAAGAGAGTAAACCGCATGGGCAGAAAATCTGCCCATCCTACGGGGAAGACAAATTTGGCCGGCGTTGTTTTATGGTTTTGGCGTTTTCCCAGGGTTGCGTCCTTCGGACTTAGCCCCATTCGACTTCGCTCAGGGCAGGCTCTGAGCTGTTACATTTAACCCTTTCAGGGTTCTCACGGTTAAGCAGGACTTGGCTGTGGCACCCGAGAGTGTGATACAAGTTTTGGTTGTAGAAATGTAGATTCCCGCCTTCGCGGGAATGACAAAGCGTGGTGCGTGTTGTTACTTGTGCCGCATGGGCAAAGGATTTGCCCATCCTACTTCCGGGATGACAAGTGATAGAGAGCACTTTGATTAGTTTGTGGCGAAATTAGAAAGTTTTTTATGAAGATCAAGATACTTTGTATTGGCGATGTTGTCGGTCGGCCCGGCCGTCATGTTCTGTCGCAGAAGCTTGAGGAGTTTGTCAGGGGAAACGATATCGACTGCGTTATTGCCAATGCCGAAAACGCTGCTGGGGGTTCGGGTATCACGGCGCAGATCCGCGAGAAGCTATTGCGGTACGGAGTTAACCTTATCACTCTTGGCGATCATGCGTATCGCAAGCGGGAGATCATACCTGTACTTGAATCATGCGACGATATTGTTCGGCCCGCGAATATGTCGCCGAATTCCGCGGGTAAGGACTTTGTAGTTTATCAAACATCCAAAGGGGCAACCGTTGCTGTCGTTAGTTTGATTGGCCGGATATTCATGAAGCCTGCTGAGTGCCCGTTCGCTACGATAGATTCGCTGATGATAAAGATGAAACAGCAGGCGGATATCATAGTCGTCGATATGCATGCAGAGGCGACGAGCGAGAAGATCGCGATGGGGTATTATCTTGACGGTAAGGTTAGTTGTGTGTTCGGGACGCATACGCATGTGGTAACGGGGGATGAAAAAATATTGCCGAAGGGGACGGCGTATATCACGGATGTCGGGATGACGGGCAGCCATGATTCGGTGCTGGGCAGGAAGACCGAAAGCGTTATCAAGGCGTTCAGGACGCAGATGCCGTTTCCGTTCGAGCTGGCAGGCGGCGATGTGCGGATGAGCGGGGTGATGGTTACTGTTGACAGCAACAATAAGCAGGCAGAGCGGATCGAGCGCGTGGAGATTCGCGAAGAAGGCGAAGCCGATACCAGCTACACAAGCGATGATGGCAGGGCAGAACCATTAAACGGATTTTAAAATAGTTCGGAGTTGGTAGTTCGGAGTTCGGAGAAAAAAGATTTCAATCTCACTCAGAAGGTAATTCAAAGTTCAGTTCCATGATTTCTCTTATCAATTAGCCGGACGTTTTGTGGATTACTTGTAATTGAGATAGGATTATTTTTTTGAATTCCGGGTTTATTTTGCACCACTGAAGAATGTCGACTCTCATGGGCAGGTCCGATTCTGAAAAAGCATCTTTTAACAATGCCAATGTTTTAAAATCCACTGGGCTTTCGCCCATAACTGCAATGTCCAGATCGGAATAAGGCTTTGGGTTATCCATGGTCCGGGAACCGAACGCCATCACCTCGCGAGCAGGCAGATAATCGTCTAAAATTTCATTTACAATTTTAAGTTGTTCTTTTGAAATCTTAATCATTATGTTTTGATATTTCCTGGTACAGGCATTCCGCATTTTTAACGAAATCGTCAATTACTCTGAAAACATCTTCGGCTACTGTTTCATCATAAACATGGCTTGTCTGATTTCTGGCTTCGTGAAATGAAAACCACTCGGTTGAGTCTTTTATTAAACGGTGTTCGGCAGCATAACGGAATAATTCTCTTCGCGAAATACCATCTACATAAGTACCGCCCAAATTAATTTCCAACCAGCGTTTCATCATTTTCCAGGATAATTCATAGGTGTATTCGAATCTCTGGATTGCCGAATCTCGCAATATATCGGCAGGAATATCGCTGGAGCTTTTATGATACCATTTCAAAGATTCACTAAGAGAATCAATCGCTTTTCGTAAACTTGTCAATTCAAGCATGGCACAGGCCTCCAAGGTTAACAGAAACATATACGGAACTATTATACAGCAAAAGCTACCGTATAAATAGGCTTTTTCAAGAGTTTGTCAATAAGTTTGTCAATTTACAGGCAATGTTGATTAGTTTGCGGGGTTGGGTTATAATCTTGCGTTATGGCGAAGAAGGCACAAAAAGTTTATACGGTCGGTCAGATCAATACGCTGGTTAAGGTTGCGCTTGAGGCGGGGCTTCCCTCGCGGTTTTCAGTGGTCGGTCAGATCAGCGATTATAAACGACACTTTAGCGGGCATTGCTATTTTTCACTAAAGGACCCGTCAGGAATCCTGCCGGGTGTTATGTGGAAGGGTAAAGCCAGTAAGCTAAAGTTCGAACCTGAGAACGGGCTCGAAGTTGTTGCGACAGGGCACATCGAAGTATACACGCAAGGGGGGAAGTATCAGTTCTATGCGGATCGGCTGCAGCTTGCAGGGGTGGGAGACTTGCAGCTTGCTTATGAGCAAATGGTCAAACGGCTTGAAGCGGAAGGGCTTTTCAAAGACGAACATAAACAGCCGTTGCCGGCGTATCCGATGCGTATCGGGATCGTCACCAGTGCGACGGGAGCGGCGGTAAAGGATATTGCGACGAGTGTCTATGACAGGTGGCCCTGCGTTAAGATGCTTTTGTGCCCGGCGACGGTGCAGGGTGACGGGGCGGCAGCTACGATAGCGACAGCTATAAAGAGCATCAACAAGCGGAACGATGAGCTTAAGCTTGATGTTATTATCGTTGGCAGAGGCGGCGGGTCGCTGGAGGATCTGTGGGCGTTTAACGAGGAAGCGGTCGCGCGGGCGATATACAATTCTAAGATCCCGATCATAAGCGCCGTCGGGCACGAGGTGGATGTTACGATAGCCGATCTTGTAGCGGATGCGCGGGCGTCAACGCCGACGAAAGCGGGGGTTATCGCGGTGCCGGATATGGAAGAGGTGCTGGAGCGAATTAACTCGATGCAAAAGCATCTCCAACGGCATGCGAGAAATCGGCTTGAGGTTTGTAAGGGGCAGCTTGAACGGGTGCTTGCAAGTGCGGTGTTCAGGAATCCGATGTGGGTGCTCAATGGTCCGATGCAGCGGCTTGACGAGACTACGGGGCAGTTGAACGATGTGTTAAGGCGATTGCTTGAAACGGCTCGGCGGCGGATAGATGCGGCGTGGGAAAAACTGCTGCAGGTTGAGCCGCATCGGCTTATGGGACAGCGGGCGGTCGAGCTTGGGCGGCTTGAGAGCGGGGCGGCGGCAGCGATAAAGAGCGTGTTTGCGAAAAAACAGTTGCAAATTACGGCGTTAGAGAATAGATTGTCAGGACTGAATCCTAAGAGTGTGCTCAATCGGGGGTACAGCATCACGGTTAATAAAGGCAGCGGCAAGGTGGTTTTGGCGGTGAGCGATGTTGAGATCGGCGATGTGCTGGTGACGGAGCTTGCGGATAAACAAAGAATAGAGAGTGAGATCAAAAAAATATAATGGGACAGATAAAAAAAGAAAAAGAATTGGGCGGTTTGAATTTCGAGCAGGCGATCGATGAGCTTAGCGGTATTGTTGCCAGTATCGAGAGCGGGCAGACGCCGTTGCAGTCGAGCATTGAACAGTATGAAAAGGGTATGGAACTGATCAAGCATTGCAGAGAGATACTGCAGACGGCCGAGAAAAAGATCGAAAAGATCGCACAGGAAAAAGACAAAAAATAATGCGAGCGTGGCGGACTGCCTTTAGGCAGATAAGATCGCGAACCGTTTGTTTGTTTGTGTGACTTTTGAGTGCATTTGTTGAGGTATTTATTTTCGCGAGCGTGGCGGAATTGGCAGACGCGCAGGGTTTAGGTCCCTGTGTCCTTTTAGGACTTGTGGGTTCGACTCCCACCGCTCGTATTTCATTTCACAATATCATTTGTATGGAGTGTTCAGGCGATAATAAATTCATTATTAGCGTCGGTTGTTTGTGTTTTATTTTTTTTTGCGTGCAGCGACAAAGACAATGATCGCTACGACGATTACGATTATAATTACTTCTCTCGGTCCCATCAAAAACATAGAAAGCATGTCGAATCTCCAAAGTCAATAATATAAAGGATATGTCAGAGGATGGTTGTTGTCAATAAACAAAATGTCATTCGTTAATCGTCATCTGTTTTCAGGTCGGTGTATTTGTGCCTTTTGAGCATGTTTAGCTGCGTTTTTCCTATTCTTGCTTTTATTATAACCTCGGTCTCTGAGTATTGCGTGTCTATAATGCAACTGTTTGCCTGCATGAAGCTGATGGTTTTTCCGTCGCCGGGGTGGCATGTAATTGTGATCTGCGATTCTCCCTTTTGATATTTGTGCAGTATTGTCTGTGTGACTTTGTCGAGGTTTAGTCCTGTTTTTGCAGAGATGCATATTGCGTCGGGGTATATTGTTTCGAGCGATTCGAGTGCTGTTACGTTTGAGATGACGTCTGCTTTGTTTAGCAGGATGAGGATTTCTTTTTGGCCGCACCCTATGTCTTTCAGTACCTTGTTGACGCTGTCGATCTGCTCGAAGACTTCCGGGTTTGAGACGTCTACGACGTGCATCAAGAGGTCGGCGTTTACCGCTTCTTCCAGGGTCGCCTTAAATGAAGCGACGAGTTGGTGGGGCAACTGGCTTACAAAGCCTACGGTGTCGCTTAGCAGTACCTCCGCCTGTCCGCTGAGTGTCCATTTTCTTGTTCGTGTGTCGAGGGTTGCAAAAAGTTTATCGGCGACGAGAACGTTTGCGTCGGTAAGTGCGTTCATCAGCGTGCTTTTGCCCGCGTTTGTGTATCCTACGATGCCGATTTTGAAGGCGTTTTTTCGGCTGTCGATCTCTCTGATCTTTCTTTTGTCGATCGCAGCTAAGTTTCTTTTTAGCTCGGTGATCCTTTTGTGTACGAGCCGTCTGTCGATCTCAAGCTGCTTTTCTCCGGTTCCTCTTGTACCGATGCCTCCGACGGCACCTGCGGCGGTTCCGCCGGCTGCGCCGGCTACGGTGTCCAGATGTGACCACATGCGGGTCAGCCGCGGGTAGGTGTATTGGAGTTGTGCAAGCTCGACCTGGAGTTTTGCCTGTGTTGTTTGTGCGTGTGTTGCGAAGATGTCGAGTATCAGCTCGCTCCTGTCGAGTATCTTTATCTCGACGATTTTTTCAAGTTCCCTTATCTGGCCCGGCGAGAGGTCGTTGTCGAAGATGACGACGTCGGCTTCGTGTTCCTCGACTCGGTCCCAGAGCATTTTGGCTTTGCCCTTGCCAATATACGTCGAGGGGTTTATGCGTGATATTTTTTGCTGAAAACGGTTTACGACGATCGCGCCTGCGGTTTCTGCCAGGGCGGTAAGCTCGGCGAGGTTATCGTTCCTGTTTTTGTATCTTTTTACGATGGCATTAACAAGTATCGCTCGTTCTTTTTCGACTTTTAGCTTATTTCTGACTTTTTCCAATTAGGGGGTATCCTCAAATAATTAGTTTAGGTCATTATATCACAGCGTTCGGTCAGTCTCAAGCTTTTCCGGGATGTGTCGATCTTTGCAAAAAAAGTGCCCCGCCCACGGGAATGGACGAGGCTTTATATAAAAACCCTCTCTTAACCTCCGGATATTATCTTCTCCATGCTGCTTTTCTTACCATAAGTGGGGGCATCTGCTGCGGGCGGACGTGTGACATGTCCTTGCGGATGCAACTGTTGCTGTTCGGATAGAATTTCAGTGCCGAGTCTTTCGCTTTTGTTTTATGAGAAAACCTTTTTTTGATCCAGGTAATCATGGTCCATACCTCTTTATAAGTTCGTTGCAGCATTAAAAAATCCAATATTTCATCGGAATCATCGGCGGGCGGCTTAACCAGATAAATAAAAGTTGGTCACAAAATCCCGCATTTAATGTGAAACGAGGTTTTATCGGACATCTCCTTGCTCGATATCCATTTGTGCAACAAGTCCTAAAGGTTCGATTTTTTGGTGACAATTTGATTGGCGGCGTTGTATAATACAATCGGCTTGTGCGATGTGAAGTGTAAGTAATAGCAATAATAATTGGAAGCAGAGATATGTGGGAACAGATACGGGTAAATAAGCGAAACTCATTTTTTCTGATGGGCATGATGGCGATGGTGCTTATGGGTCTTGGTTTTGCCCTTGGTAATGCATTTGGTCGTACCGAAGGCGGCTTTATAGGTCTTATAGTGGCAACGGTTATTTGGTTGATCCTGATGTTGGTAAGTTTTTCGGTTGGCGATAAGGTATTGTTAGCCTCCAGCAAGGCCCGGAAGGTGACGGCGGAGGTTCATCCTCAGCTTTTTAACGTCGTCGAGGAGATGACGATCGCGGCGAACCTGTCTAAGATGCCTGATATATATATTATTAACGATCCATCGCCGAACGCATTTGCGACGGGTCGAAATCCAGAGAATGCGTCGGTGGCGGTAACGGCTGGTCTGCTTGCGCGGCTTAATCGCGATGAGTTGCAGGGGGTTATCGCTCATGAGATCAGCCATATTATTCACAGGGATATTTTGTTCGTGACGCTGGCAGGAGTGATGCTGGGGAGTATCGTTCTTTTATCGCAAGTGTTTTTGCGGAGTATGTTTTATGGCTCGATGATGGGGGGCAGGAGCCGACGATATTCTTCCAGTTCGTCCGGCGGCGGTCAGGCTCAGATCATCTTTATTGTCATAGCGATAGTGGCGGCGATACTGGCACCGATATTGGCTAACATTCTTTACTTTGCACTTTCTCGTAAGCGTGAATATCTGGCAGATGCCGGAGCGGTACGTCTGACGCGGTATCCGGATGGTTTGGCAGGAGCGCTCGAGAAGATATCGAGCAGCAATGTTCCGATGGAGTCTGCAAATAAAGTTACGGCGCCGATGTATATTTCCAATCCGCTGAGAGGATTAAAGGCCGCGAGCCTTTTCAGCACGCATCCTCCGATCGCAGAACGCGTGAAGATATTGAAAAATATGTCTCGCGGAGCATCCTTTAAGGATTATTCCGATTCGTATTCTCAGACTGTCGGCAGCAAACCGATCATGCCTTCATCAGCGCTCAAAGAGACGGGCGATGTTGCGATACGTCAGGGCAGCGGCGGAAAAGCGGCGAGCAACAAGAAGCAGCTACGTGAGATGGGCGATATAATGCGTATGGTCAACCAGTTTACATTTCTTACTTGTGCGTGCGGCCTGAAGATGAAGATCCCGCCGAACTTTAAGGCCCCAAAGGTGAAATGCCCTCGCTGCGGAAAAACATCTAAAAGAGGAGCCTAAGAGATAACGATGATGTTATCTCATGACCCAGGATTTTTCCTTGAACAACAGTCCTGCGGTTGAGCGCAGTGCTTTGTCGCCGCCGATGGCATATTTCAGGTCAAGAGTTTTGCGAAGGTATATCTTTTTCGGGTTCCCCTCATCGTCGGTCTTTGTCGGGTGATCGAGAACTACGGTTTCATTGCTTAACCCGGCGATGAAAAGATCGACGGTTTTTGCATTCTTGTCGAAGTCTTTCCAGATGATGGCGATATCAATAGAATTGTCCTGTCCCTGTAGTATCTTATGGTCCGCAAAGTCGATCAATTCCAGGAAAGGGTATTTTCCTTCGTATTTTTCTTTTATTTTGGCGAAGACGAGCTGCTGGGTTTTTGTCCCGGCTGAGACGACTTTGAAGGTATCGGTTACCAGATCGCATGACGGATAGAAGGGCACGTCGCTGCTGCTGTCGTTTGTCAGGCTTAGTATTGTGAACCAGAAGCTCTGGGCCTTGGCAAATCCGGGAACCCTGACGAATATCTGCTGTGGATGGTCAAAGGCGACATCGAGTGTCCACTCATTCTTGTCCTGAACGATGGCTGGCTCGGGGAACGCCCAGCTAATGTTAGCAGTTATCATAATTAATGCTGCAAGGAAGTAAAAAGTGTTCTTTCTCATCGGATATACCCTCGAAATAAGATTCTATACGTTAAACTACCATTTTACTAAATAATTTGTTCAGGGTAAAGAGATTTTTAGTTGTAAAGTTTTTTTTGCACCCTTTAGGGCGATAAGACAGTAATCGGTTTGTTTTGGTGTGATTTAAGGATATTATCAGTATCTGCTCAAAATGTCGCAGTTTTTTTTGACAGTTACTTGCCATATTCGCCTAATTGCTGTTTAATGGTCACCAGAGGGACATGGAAGAGCGTTATTATCTTTTAGAATGGAGTCATGGCAAACGAACAAAAACAACTTCTTGAGCAGATCGACGAGCTTGTCTGGCAGGAAAAGCAAGATCAGCTCCAAGCACTCCTTAGCGACCAGCGGAGCAGCGATGTTGCCGAAGTTATCGAATTACTTGATAATGAGGAGCGTCGGGCGGTATTTGACGTTCTCGAAAAGCATATGGCTGCCGAAGTTCTTGAAAAGGTTGACGAGGCGACGCGAGCGGTTCTTTTTGATCTATTTGGCGAGGCCGAGCTGACGCGTCTGATATCCGAGCTTGACGCAGAAGATGCAGCGGACGTTCTGGGAGAGATGGACGTCGAGGATGTCGAGGATTTTCTCGAACAGATGCCTGCTGACGAGGCCGAGCAGATCAAGGACCTGATGAGCTATTCGGAGGACTCGGCGGGCGGTATCATGGATCCTGATCTCGTAAGCGTTCAGGAAAATGCGACGGTCATGGAAGCTGTTAACGAGATTCGCGACCAAGAGGTCGATGAGGATTTCTTTAGCGTTTATGTTGTAAATCGTCTGGGTCAGTTCCTCGGCGATGTTCGTATCAGATCGCTTATTACCAGCCATGCAGATACTCTTATCAAGCAACTGATAAATACCGATTCGATCTATGTCAACGTAAATGCCGATCAGGAGGAAGTGCGGAATATATTCAGGAAAAACGATCTGATCGTAGTTCCCGTTCTTGATGACGACAATAAGCTTGTCGGACGTATCACAGCAGACAGGATCATCGAGGTTGCCGAAGAAGAGGCAGCCGAGGACATCTATGCGATGGCGGGAACCGATGCCGCAGAGCTTGAGAATGTATCCGTTGTTCATGCTGCCAGGGTCCGCATGACGTGGCTATTGCCTTGCCTTGTGGGTACTGCGATCACTGCTATCCTTTATATAGTTTTCAAAAGCGTTTTTATCGAGAGCGATTTTCTTTCGGTCTACCTGGTTGCTATTGCCTTTGGTCCGATGATCGCGGCGATAAGCGGAAACGCAGGTTTGCAGACATCGGCGATCGTAGTATCGGGTCTTGCGACCGGTGACCTTGCGGCACTGGATATTAAGCAGGTATTTACGAGGGAGATCAGGGTCGCCTTGCTTGTGGCGCTTAGCTGTGGTTTGATCGGCGGGATTATCTGTACCTTGCTTCCGAATTTGATAGGGACACCTATTCATATCGAATTTTCCCAGCACCTTCGTATTGTTATGGCGTTTACTGCGGCAATGTTCTCGGCAATAATGGTCTCTACGAGTCTGGGTCTGTCTTTGCCGTTCTTTTTCAGGAGTGTCGGGATCGATCCTGCGATAAGTGCCGGTCCTTTGGTAACGACGGCCAACGACTCGATCAGTGTGGCGATCTATCTTTCGTTGACATTTTTATTGATATAAAAGGGGTTATGGTCGCTATCGGCGAACAATATCCCCATTTTTTTCGTAGAATGAGCGTTTTGACCGTATTTATATGATATGAATGGGCAATATCGATTGACTTTTCATGTAAAATTCGGTACAATAGAATGTCTGTTTGACCGCGCATCTCCTGTGAGGTGTTTAAGCCGTTCGTGATGGGGTGTAAGTGGTCAAGTCTTTTATAATCAAGAAGTTATCGTAGAAGGAGTTTATATGACTAAGGGTCAGCCACTTAGTAAAGCGTTTCATGCCGATAAGCCGCCTGCCATTGATAAATATTTCAGGGCAGCGATCAAATCAGAAGCGAGTGATCTGCATCTGAAGACGGGGCAACCTCCGAAACTGCGAATTCATAGTAAGCTTAAAAGCACAAGTGGAAATCCGCTGACCGAGGCTGAGGTCGAAAAGTTTATTTTTGAAATACTTTCAGACGATCAAAAAGATTTTTTCATGGAAAATGGTGCTCTTGACTTTGCTTATCAGGTTGGCGATGACGACAGGTTCAGGATTAATATTTTCCGTCAGCGAGGTTACTGTAGTCTCGCGGCTCGACATATCAGCAGTGACATTCCGCCGTTCGAGTCCTTGCATGTACCGCCGATCATTGAGAAGATTGCTGAGGCGCATGAAGGTCTTATCCTTGTAACCGGTCCTACCGGTTGCGGCAAGAGTACTACGATCGCTTCTATGATCGACCACGTTAACAAAAATCGTGCCTGCCATATTGTGACGATCGAGGATCCGATCGAATTTATGCATCGTGATAGAAAGGCGATCGTTTCTCAGCGTGAAGTCGGAATTGACGTGCCGAACTATGACGATGCACTTCGCTCCCTAATGCGTCAGGATCCGGACGTCGTACTTGTTGGCGAGATCAGGGATAAAGAAACTATGATCGCGGCAATGCGGGCAGCAGAGACCGGTCACCTTGTGTTCGGTACTCTTCACGCATCGAGTGCAGCACAGACGGTACAGCGTGTTCTCGATCTGTTCCCGAACGAGGAACGCGATCTTGCAAGGCAGACGTTCGCTCTTGCGATACAGGCGGTTATCAGCCAGAACCTGTTGCCGGGTATTCATAAAGATATCAAACGAGTCCCTGCTATCGAGATCATGATCGGAAATGCGATCGTTAAGAAGTTGATAAGGGAAGGACGCGAAAACGACCTGCCTGCGGTTATCCGAGCGTGCCAGGGTGAGGGCATGCAGGACATTACCGAAAGTCTTAGGTCACTTGTTGAGAAGGAATGGGTAGACTTAAGGGTTGCACTTAAATATGCACCTAACAAGGAAGAATTGAAAATGGCAATGAAGGGTATCCGTGCTTCATCCGGCGGAATTCTTTGATGTTTGTATCTTAATTAACGGAGCTTTTAAATATGCCAATGATGACAGCCGCTTTGGAATATGGCGGATACATTTCGCTGATAAAACTTATTGTTTATGTAGGCTTGTTCTTTGCGTCGATGCCGCTTGTCAACTGGGTACATAGAGACTCGCAGGAAGTACGCGCGAAAGTTACGCGATGGACGTCTGTGGTAATAGGTGCAACTGCCGTCGCTCTTTTGCTCTGGCTTGTGATGCCGATGTTTATCATCGGTCTTTTGGTCTATCTTATCGCTGTGGGAACGGCATCGCTGGTCTATGTCATGCACAGGAACTCTCGCGTAGCAGAGTTTGAAAAGGTGCTAACCGCTGCTCACATCAAGAGCGTTTTTGTCAACGAAAACAAAAAAATGACTTCTGCCAGTAAAGGGCTTTCATTTATAACCGCTAACGGTAATGAGGTTCCGCTGCCGAAACCAAAGAGCCAAAACGCTTTCGGATTTATGACCGCGTGCAATCTGTTCAGCGACGCGTTATGGAAACGTGCAAGCGAAGTGATCCTGTCGCCGACAGGTAAGGGGTTTTCATGCGTGTATAGAGTTGACGGGATGGCCGTCAAGCAAGAGGACAAGACAAGAGAAGAGACCGAATACTTTATTCAGTTTTTAAAGCAGGTGGGCGATCTGGATGTTGAGGAGCGAAGAAAACCCCAGAGGGGCAGCATAAAGCTCTTTAAAGAGGACGATCAGACCGAATGGGAAGTCGTTACGGCCGGTTCTACTGCGGGCGAGCAGGTCATACTGCGAAGAAAAGAAGAGTACAGCCTGATGAAGCTCAATGTTCTCGGATTGGATCCGAAACACGTTGAGATGCTCAGTGCCATCCGTGATATCGAAGAGGGGCTGTTTATAATATCCGGGCCGAAAAAAAGCGGCGTTACCTCGAGCTTCTATACTTTGCTTAGGAGCCACGATCCGTTCATGAACGATATTAACACCCTTGAAAAAAGACCGGTTGTCGAACTCGATAATATCACACAGAATATATTTAAGCTCAGCGATACCGGAACATCGAGCTATTCTCAGAAGCTTCAGTCGATATTGAGGCTTGGTGCCAATATCGTAGGTGTCGCAGACTGTGAGGATAAGGATTGTGCAAAGCTTTCTGCGATTGCTGCGTCTAACGGAAAAGTTGTTCATGTTGCATTCGAGGCGAGCAGTTCTGCCGAGGCTTTGGCAAAATGGTTCAAGCTGGTGCCGGACAGGAGCCTTGCCGTTAAAAAACTTATCGGTGTGATCAATCAGCGTCTTGTAAGAAAACTTTGTGAAAAGTGCAAGCAGGCTTATCAGCCTAACCCTAACCTTTTGCGTAAGTTCAATATGCCGGCAGATAAGATCAAGCTGTTGTATCGCGAAGGCGAGATAGAGTACGATAAGCACGGGCGACCCCTTCTGTGCGATCAGTGCCAGGGGACCGGGTTTGTCGGAAGGACAGCGGTCTTCGAGGCGATCATATTCGGCGATAAAGCAAGGGCGATCCTGAAAAAGGTAAAAACGCCGCAGGAGATCGCTACGCTGCTTAGACGTGCAGGGATGCCCTATATGCAGGAGCAGGCGATCAAAAAAGTCGCAACAGGCGAGACGTCTATACACGAGGTGATACGTGTTCTTACCCCGCCTAAGGCTGGTGCAAAACCAAAAAAATAATCTTTTAACCCGTATCAGGGATCTGGAGTTGAAATGATAGTACTTATAACGGTAATTGTAATAATGGTTGCAAGTGCGACGTTCTTCTATTTGAAGAGTTCTTTGCTGACGAGTATTGCGATGTTGTTTGCGGCGATAATAGCAGTTTTAGTTTCGTTCAACTTTTACGAATTGCTGGCATATCAGCTTGTAAGCAGGGGGCATGGCGGGCAGTGGGCGCATCCGGGATGCCTTGTTTTGCTTTTTATTGTAACATTTGTATTGATACGTGTCGGTTCCGATCAGTTGGTCGGAGCTAATATTGATTTGGGATACATGCCGAAAGCTATTGTATCGACCACATGCGGACTTGCCGTGGGGTTTATTTTAGCAGGCGTTGTTGTCGTCGCTCTTGCGATGGCACCGCTTTCACCGTCGGTGCCTTATGAGCGTTTTACGGTCAGCGGTAAACTAAGTGCCGCCAGGGTAAGTTCGTCAAAGTCCGTGATCGTTGACAGTTTTGTCAGCGGGTTGTTCAAGCTTGCAAGCAAGGGATCTTTTAGCTCAAAAAAAAGCTTTGACGTATATCATCCGGATTTCCTCGATCAACTGCATCTAAACCGCAAAGGGCTCGGCGACGATAAAAAGACCGGCGTCCCTATGATCGCCGACGAAGAAGCAATTATCGTTCCTTCGAGAAACGCTGTAAGGACCAACGAAAACTTTACCATAGTCAGGGCCGGGATAAAGGGCGGCTCGATCGAAAAGGGCGGATCCTCTTTGGGTGGTTCTTCGGTATCGTTTACGCCGGGCCAACTAAGACTGTTGTGTAAGAAAGGGGCGAACGATACCAAAGGAAGCGCCAAAGCTTTTTATCCCGTGAAGTATCAATTGCTCGACGGACCAATGGGAGAAAGCGACGAAGAAGATGCCGGGCTCAACCTAAATGAGGTGGTTAACATTGATTCAAAGAGCCTTACAAAAAGGACCGGCGGCAGAGCGGCATGGATGGACATTTATTATGAAGTAAAAGGTTCCGGTTATCAGGCAATTTTCCTTCAGTTCCGTAACAATGCCATCGCCAAGCTGTCGAAACCGGTTGTCGAGACGCCGGAAATATTGCAAGACTTGGACAAGTAGCAGTTGTTTCCGTTTGTGACATTGAAAAAAAGCGAGTGTCTTTTTATGTTGAAATATTAAGACACCCGCTTTTTGTTTTAAAAAAACGATTAGAAGCTTACTTTGGGAACGTTTCTTTCGGCTTCGTTCTCTATCTCGAAGAACTCGCGTTTTATAAAGTTGAACATCCCTGCGATGATGTTCGACGGGAACATCTGCGTTTTATTGTTGAAGAAAAGCACCTGGTCGTTATATCCCTGCCTGGCGAAAGCGATCTTGTTTTCCGTGCTGGTCAGTGTTTCCTGCAGGGACAAGAAGTTCTGGTTGGCTTTTAGGTCGGGATAGTTTTCCACAACGAGCATAAACTGGCTAAGCGCTCCGCTTAGGGCGCCTTCTGCCTTCGATGCATCGCCTACATTGTTTGCACCCATTGCTCTGCTTCTGGCTTCGGTTATCGCTTTGAAGGTGTCTTGTTCGTGCTGCATATATCCCTTGGCAGTTTCGACGAGGTTGGGGATAAGGTCGTGCCTTCTTTTTAGCTGGACGTCGATCTGCGACCATGCGTTGTCGACCTGGTTGCGAAGCTGCACCAGCGAGTTGTACATGCCGATAATGATCGCTGCCAGTACTACAATAATTACAATGACGACTATGAGCGGTATCATACTGTTACTCCTAAAAAAGTTTATTTTCTATTTTATAGAGAACCTGTAAGCGGTAGTCTGTTTATAAGTCTGGCCCGGCTGTAATATTGTCGTCGGGAAGCCCGGCTGATTGGGCGAGTCCGGGAAGTGCTGCGCTTCTGCACAGAAACCGTTCCTGTAGTTGTAGACAGCTCCGCCTTTTCCGACGTTAGAGCCATCAAGAAAGTTTCCGACATAGAATTGTACGCCCGGCTCGGTGGTCAGAACTTCCATCAATCGTCCGGATGTCTTTTCGTAGAAGGATGCCGCAAGTGCTAGCTTGCCGTCTTTATTATTCAGCACCCAGTTGTGGTCATAGCCGCCGCCGAACTTGATCTGTTCGTAGCTACTGTCGATCCTTGCTCCTATTTCCGCAAACGTTCTGAAATCCATCGGTGTCCCTTCTACAGCCCATATCTCTCCTGTGGGGATCAATGTTTCGTCTGTCGGTGTGAAGTTATCAGCGTTTATCATCGCTTCATGCGAAAGTATGTCGCCGGAGTTGTGTCCTGCAAGGTTGAAGTAGCTGTGCTGGGTGAGATTGATCGGTGTTGCCTTGTCCGTGACCGCATCGTATTCGATCTTTAATGTATTGTCGTTGGTCAGCGTATATGTAACGCCGCAAGTAAGCGTTCCCGGGTATCCTTCCTCTCCGTCCGGGCTGACATACATAAGTCTAAGCGACGGTCCGTCAGCGGTCTCTATTGGTTGGGCTTTCCAGACTACTTTGTCATAACCTTTTAGTCCGCCGTGCAGATGGTTAGGTCCGTTGTTTATCGCGAGCGTATACTCTTTACCTTCAAGGGTGAACTTACCTTTAGCAACGCGATTGCCAATCCTGCCTATCAGAGCACCGAAGTAGGGGTGTTCATTAACGTAGCCGTCAAGGTCATCGAAACCGAGAACAACATCTGCCATTTTGCCATCTCGGTCGGGAACCGAAAGACTCGTTACGATGCCGCCGAAGTTTGTGATCTGTGCGACAAGCCCGTTTTTGTTTGTAAGCGTAAAGATGTCAACTTGTTTTCCGTCGGGTGTCTGGCCGAATGGTTTGCTCGTTATGCTCATTTTATCTCCGTCTGAATTGCTTTTACAACCTTGAACCAATATTAATGTAAGCAATAAAACTATTGCGATCTTTTTTGGTGTTTGTGTCATATTTCCTCTTTAAAATTACGGTTGATCGCCGGCGAACATATCAGCGAGCAGATTTTCTACTCTTCCTTCGTCATCGAAGGTGCCAATTTTGAAGATGTCATGCAGTTCCCCTTTATCGAACCAAAGCCCGTCACCTTTTGCGCACGAATCTATCAGGACCACGGAATCAGTTGGTCCGACGTTTACCTTGTGCATTTTTTTGAGGCATATTGGGCACTTGCGATGTTTTTCTTTGCAATTGTCAAGTTTGTTGAACGATTCCAGGAGTTGTTTTGCTTTTTCCGAGTCAGGCAGGAGCATTTCCAGTTCCCCTGCATCAAGCCATATACCCCCGCATTCGAGGCAGTGGTCAATCTCCACCTCGTTTAGCTCCAGTGTTATCATCGCTGTTTTGCAAATCGGACAATCCATATCGTATCCCTTAACCCTTGATTTTCCGCATGATACATGGGATTTGCCGTCCAGTCAAGGGCATCTCAGGTATTTGTTGCTATTAAAGTTGCAAACATTGTTGGCTAAATTAATTAAAATGCTTGAATATTAGAGGCGTTTAATGTGAAATACTACACTTGAAGCTTTATTTGTGCCGATAAAACAGGATAATTATGATAGTTGACAGCCATACGCATATTAAAAGCAGATCAGGACAGATCGACACCGCGGCCCATCTTGAGGCTTGCGAGAAGGTCGATCATTGTATTGTCCTTGCCTCCGGCGATGACAAAAGTCGTCAGGTAAACAAAGAGCTTGCCGAGTACGTTAAACGATCCAAGAAGATGGTCGGTTTTGCAGTTGTTAATCCGCTCGAAGATAAGGTTTCGATTAAAGAGGTAACTGCAATGACCAGGGGCCTTGGGCTAAGCGGAATTGTTTTGTATTGTCCCAAGCATAAGTTCCATCCGGCACACAGCAGGGCGATGTGTTTGTATGAGACTGCCGTCGAGCTGAAGCTTCCGGTGTTCTTCCATAACTCCGGTCCTTTTGACAGCGATTCTGTTCTTGATTTTGCCCGGCCTTATCTGTTAGATGAGATCGCCCGAAAGTTCTCGACACTTAAAATGGTTATCGGAAAGATGGGCATCCCATTCATAAAAGAGACGCTGTGTTTGCTGGATAAGCACGAAAATATTTATGCAGATCTTTCAGTCGCCCCAGGCAAGGTCTGGGAAGTTTATAACATCGTAACCAGCGCGCACGAAGCGGGCATCATGGACAAGCTGTTGTTTGGCAGCGGTTATCCGAGTGCCGATCCGAGCCAGTGCATAGAGGCATTGCTTGGGTTTAACAAACTTGTCATCGAGGCCCATCTTCCGACGGTTCCGCGGGAAGAGATACGTAACATCATCGAGCGTGACTCATTGGCAGCACTCGGCATATCAGTATAACTGCCTTTAGGCAGATAACCTCGTGAACCGTTAGTTTGCTGAGTGTGGAGCTTTCTGCGAAATCGGGTGGTTTCCATGGTTTCGCGATGTGGAGCGGCCTTAAGGCAGCGTTGCTCAAATACTAAATTCTAATATCTAAATACGAAACAAATTAAAAACACAAATGTTCAAAATTCAAAACCTTATTCTGGCGCAGTCAGAACCGTTTTGGTCATTATTACTTGTTAGGATTTCGGATTTAGTGCTTAGTGTTTTAATAAAACCAGATTTTACAGCGATAAATTACGATGTAGTATAAGGCACGGAGGCTTAATTAATGGAGATGCTCGAAGAACAACGAGAGAACTGGGGAACTCGCGGTGGTTTTGTATTGGCAGCGGTGGGTTCTGCGGTAGGTCTCGGCAATTTGTGGGGGTTTCCGTATAAGCTGTATTCCTACGGCGGCGGAGCGTTCTTAGTCCCTTATATAGTCGCTATGTTCTGCATAGGCGTGCCGATGCTGATCCTTGAGTTCAGTTTGGGTCACATGACCCAGCGGGCTGCACCGGATGCCTTTGCAAGAGTCAATAGGCGTGCAGAGTTTGTCGGATGGTGGGGCATCATTCTCGGGTTTGTGATAATAACCTATTACCCTGTCATATTAGCCTATTGTTTCAGCTTTATGTATTACAGCATCCAAAGCATAATCACCGGTAACGCACTGCCGTGGGGCGGCGAAGGGGCCGCCGGTGTTGCCAACGCAAAAAGTTTCTTCTACGATGCGTACCTTGGTTTTAAGGAAGGTACCGAACTCGGTCAGATTAGATACAACATTTTGATCCCGCTTTTTGTTGCGTGGATCGCGATGTATTTCTGTATTTTCAAGGGCGTAAAATTTGTCGGTAAGATCGTTTGGCTGACGGTACCGCTGCCGTTCATTATGCTTATTGTGCTTACGATACGAGGGCTTACACTGCCGGGCAGTATGAAGGGACTGGTCTACTACCTCGATCCGGTTTGGAGCGAACTTGCCAAGCCGACGACATGGCGGTTTGCATTCGGTCAGGTATTCTTTTCGCTGAGCCTGGCGTTCGGCGTTATGGTGACGTATGCGAGTTTTCTGCATCGAAAGAGCGATATAAATAATAACGCGGTGATCATCGGGGTATCTGATTTTGCGACGAGCTTTGTCGGTGGTATCGCTATCTTCGCGACGCTTGGGGGTATGAGCTATGCTACGATGGAAGCTGGTCAGGCAGTTGGAGTTAAAGATGTCGTTGCCGGCGGCCCGGGTCTGGCGTTCGTTGCGTTTCCGTATGCGCTTGCGCAACTTCCGGGTGCGGCGTGGTGGAGCTTGATATTCTTCTTTACGCTGGTGACGCTGGGTATCGACAGTGCGTTTTCTATAACCGAATCGGTGCTTGCAGGTATCGTCGATAAGACCGGCTGGAAGAGAAGCATTGTACTGCCGGCGATGAGCCTTGTGGGGCTTTGCTTTGGGCTGATCTATGTTACCGAGGGCGGGCTTAACTGGCTTGGTACGGTTGACGGGTTTATTAATGGGACGTGGGGTATAGCGTTCCTTGGATTGCTTGAATGTGTTGTGTTAGGATGGATGTACCGTGTCGATACGCTAAGACATCATGCCAACGAAAGAAGCGACTGGCGGCTTGGCAGGTGGTGGAACTTTTCGATAAGAATATTCATCCCTGTGGTACTTGGTACGCTGTTCTTGTGGAGCCTGTTTGATGATGTTACCAGTGTTGGCGGTTTTATAAGGACTCCGGAGGGCGAATGGATAATCCCTAACTGTGTCGGTTTTGCTGTTGTAGGTATAGCTCCTGTCATCGCTATCCTGATGAGCCTTGTCAAAAGCCCGCTTCGGCAGGAGCATGGCAAGCAGGGCGAGTTCAAGTATCCGACGCATCCAGTGGGACTGAAGCTTGGCAAAGCGGCGTTTATTCTTTCGACGGCGGGGCTGTTGCTGATAGCCTGGATGATGAAGACCGGAAACCAATGGCCGATCGGTGTTGCTCTTGTGTTTGGTTTAATAGGTATCGCAGTTAGCAACTATGTACTTGAGAAACACGACGTCGGCGACGAACGGCCTACGCTGCTAAGCAGATGGGCGGGTATCATAGCGACGCTGGATATAAGCGCTGTTATTGCGATGACGCTGATACGCATGACAAAGACAGCGGGGGATACAGAAGCGATAGCAGAGACATCGGACAAACTAAGCGGCGTATCATACACTATAATCGGTGTGGTCGCGTTGGTGGTTGTTGGCGGTTTGGGCTGGTGCTTCTATCGGGCGATAACAGCGGCGAGTAAGGACCAGCAGGAAGAGCCTTTGGACACTTTGCAGATCGATTAAGACTGACTCGCAGGAGCGTTCGTTATCCAGAGCAAACACGTCTGCAATAGGGAGCGTTCGTGAATCAAAAACTGCACCAAAAGTATACCATTTCTGCACCGGTTTGAAAAAGTAATCAGCGTTTTCGGAGTGGTAACGCTGTTTTCGGGACCAAAACTATACCGAGTAGTTAGACTTACGGCAGGCAAGGTATTAGCCACGTATTGGCGCATGCAAAAAGGCGGTCGCTAACGACCGCCTTTTTACAAATATAAACAACCCTCTTTCGTTAAAGCCTAATTTACAGCTTAAGGCTTTGTTTACTTGAACCCTTCAATGTTGTTTTTTGTATACTTTTCGCAGGCCGTTTCGATATCGATATCGTTTATATTGGCCAGCGTACACATCCATGCGAATACATCTGCAAACTCTTCATTTTTGTTTTCAATGTCCTCGCCTGAAAGGGCGGTGGCAAGTTCGCCTATCTCTTCGATGAACCACATAAAAGTTGCCGGGGTTCCCCTGTCGCGATCACGCCGGCCGTACTTATCATCGATAAACTTCTGAAATTCGCTTATTTCCATAGTCGCAAGTCTGTTGCTACTCTTCAAGCATTTTAGAAAGTTTGGCTGCGTCGTAAATCTTCCTTACTTCATCTGTTGCCACTTTGCAAACGCCTTCCATCTTCAGGGCGAAATCTGCGCTGTGTGTCTGCTCTGCCAAGTGCAGGTGGCTCATCATCGGACCGTCAACTGCTTCGATGATCTGAAGCATTGTGATGTCTTTCGCATCATGTGCCAGGAAGAAGCCGCCGCGTGGGCCTCTTTTGCTTCTTAGGACATTAGCTCTTACAAGCTGCTGTAATATTTTCAACAAGTATTCCAGTGGAATTCCATATTCCTTTGAAACTCTTGCAGCCAATACTGCACCATCTTGATAGTTCTGGGCAATATAGCCAACAGCAACGAGAGCATATCCGGTGGATCTGCTAATCTTCATTTTGAAACCTCCGCTAGAAAAAAACATAATTAACGATTAAATATCAATCTTAAAAAACATCAAAAACTTTACGTTTTTTCATCCCCAGTTGTCATATGATACACCGCTAAATGGTGTTGTTTTTAGTTATCGGTGTCTCTCAATCTACATACTACAATTATCAGCAAAAGTTCTTCGTTTGCAAGACAAATTGCATCTTTTACGTTAAAAGTTTTTTCAAGTGTAACAACACGATGTTAACTATCCCCTTTGTGTTAAAGAGGCATTCTCTCATGTTTTTCCGATTATGCAAGGATAAAATCCATGAAAAAGTAAAAATGTCCTGAATACCAACAAACATGCCCTTTAGAGCCTGTTTATCAAGTTTTAGGGCTTGTTGCCCAAATGGTTTTGGAGCAAAATGGCTTAAATTTATTTCGTATTTCGCATTTTGTCAACAAGCCGGCAACTTGACAATTCGCTTAATATATACTATCATCCATGCCTGTGTTTTGCGTGTCCGAACTGTTAAGGAGATTATTGTGGACGAGGCCAGCCCAAAGATCAGTGTTGAGTATTTTGATAATGCTACTGTTGTGTTCCTTAGCGAAGAGAATATCCTTCGCGAGCGTGACATCACGGCGATAGAAAGTTCGGTTATGCCTCTTATAGAAAAGACGGACGGCGTAAACCTGATAATAAATTTTCGTAACGTTAAGTTCCTTACAAGTTCTGCGTTGGGTCTTCTAATTCGCATCAGCAAAAAGGCATACGAAAACAACGGTAAGATGCTTCTTTGCACTATCTCTCCTAAGATATACCAGATATTCGAGATAACGCGTCTTGACAAGGTTTTTTCGATATACGATACGCAGGCGCAGGCGCTGGAGAGCGTTGAGTAGGCGGTTTTTTTTAGCACGGCAGTTTTATTGTATGAAAGAAAAGCTGTAACCGCTTACGGAAATTTTTGACAGGATAACATGATAAAAATACAGATGGTAAAAATTCATGATTAACAGGAAAAGCGGTGAACGGTTACGAAAAGTTTAAACCGTAATGTGTGTTTAAGACGATATTAACTTATGGTATCAAAGTCAATCGAAATCAAGAGCCAGTCATCCGAAATGGAGAAGGTTTGCCGTGAGATATTGGGTGAGGCTGTCTCCAGCGGTTTTAGCGAGGATGATGTTTTTGCGATCCATCTTGCTCTTGAAGAAGCATTTATCAATGCCGTTAAACACGGAAACAAGGATGACTTGAACAAAAAGATAAGTATCGATTACATCATATCGGACGATAAGTTCGAGATAACTGTATCCGACGAGGGCGAAGGTTTTCATCCTGATGTTGTTCCCGATCCGCGAAGCGACGAGAATATCTGTAAGAGTTCCGGACGGGGCCTTCTGTTGATACGATCCTATATGGATAAGGTCGAATACAGCGAAAAGGGCAATGCTATTTTGATGGTAAAAAATAAGACTAAAGGGAACCTTTAATAACCAAGAGCAGGTGATAAGTATGCTTTCAATATTTTCTAACGGATCGAGATTTTCTATGCCAAAAAGTTTTTTGTTTTTTTGCCTGCTTCCTCTATTGGTTTTTATAGTTGCGGGGTGTTCGGAAGAAGAAGCTGTTCCCCAGGTTGTTGGCGTGGCCGACTATACGATCGCGAAACCTTCATACGTTCCCAGGACGAAACCGATAATGTACCCGATGGTTAGCGATGTTCCTGCGAGATGGATACCTCCGGCGAATGTTGAGGACAGGGATTGCTGGAGGGGCATTGTGATACACCATTCGGCTGTTCCGTTCGGATCGGCAGCACACGAGGATAAGTATCATAAGTCAAGAGGCTGGGATGGGCTTGGATACCATTTTGTGATAAACAATGGTGTAAGAAAAAACGGTTATGGCGAGCCGGACGGTCTTGTCGAAGTCGGGTACCGCTGGACCGGGCAGATGGTAGGATCCCATTGCAGGGAAAATGGCGACAGGAGCAACTACTGGAACAAATATACCATTGGGATATGCCTTGTCGGCAATTTTGAAATAAGGCCGCCTACGAAAAAACAAATGCAGTCACTTTTAAAGCTGATTCGTTTTCTGCAGGACAGGTACGATATTGCGAACAGCCAGATCAAGGGGCACGGAGATGTAAAGGCGACAAAGTGCCCGGGTAAAAAGTTTCCCATGAGTAGATTAAAGTCGATGCTTTAGGGCATGTTGCCCAAAACCTAAGCACTAAATCCGATCCGCCTGAGGCGGACTAAACAAGCAATAATGACCGAAATTCAAATGGCCCAAACGTTTCTGGCTGCGTCAGAATCGGGGTTTAACATTTCGGCATTAGTTCGTTTTCATCGGATGTTCCATATTTTGGATTTGTACTACCACCTGGGGCATAAATTTTGTATTTTAGCAAGAGCTTTTTGGTGGGTGTTTAAATAAGTTTGCATTGCATTTTATGTGCATAATGCTATAATTCGCGTTTGGAAGATGAAAAAGCATTGTTTGTTAGTAACGGGGCTTACGTGAAATTTCAGGTGTTTAAGGATGGCAGGCCTGCTGGCGATTTTATTCTCAGCGGAGCATATATGTTCGGTGCCGATTCGATACCGCTGCATGTTCCAAGCAGGATAACTTATAAAAAGGGTTTGATGGAATGCAAGAAGAAGTCATCGGACTCATCGGGGCTTGCGTTGCTTTGGCCGGTGAAGAATTTCGGCAGCATAATGCTTCCGACGACCAGACTTCCGGAACGCAAACGTCCCTACAATCTTAACGTCGAACTTGCCAGGGCAAGGCTTATGCAGATAACGCTTAAGCGTGAGGACTGGTCGATGTTTGAGGAGGCCAGTAGTTTTGCCGATCTCGCCCATGAGGCGGAGGGTCTTTTTATCGAGGCTTTAAAGCATATTTCAGATCCTGCAAAAGCATCTGTGCTTGCAGACGAGTCGCTGGAAAAGGCGCTTATCTTTTCGGAAAAGCTTGCGGCCAAACACGCCGATCTTCTTTTTGGAATAAAATATCGCAACCGTGGGCTTGGGCGTCACAGCCTTGGTTGCGGTGTGGATGCTAAGATGCTTGAGAACGAGAAGTATTGCAAGCGGCTTTTCGAGATGTTCGGTTTTGTTACAATTGGAGTTAGCTGGGCACAGATAGAGCCGGAGCAGGGTAACTATGATTTTTCATCGTTGGACTTTTGCATAGATAAACTCGCAGGTAAACGGCTTGCCATTTGTGCCGGTCCGCTGCTATGCTTTTCGGAAGATAATCTCCCCAAGTGGCTGCTTGAAAAGAAACTTGGCTTTGAGAAGGTTCGCGAGATAGCCTACGATTTTGTCTCGCGGGTGGTTACCAGATACTGCCGTTATGTTCATGCGTGGCGTGTGATAAGCGGTATGAACGCGTGTAACCATCTGGAGTTTAACTTCGAGCAGATAATCGAGATGACAAGGACGGCCTGTCTTGCAGCCAAAAACGCCGACGCAAAGTCCAGGAAGATCGTGGAGATCCAGTTCCCGTTCGGCGAGTATTACGCATACGATCGCGATACGGTTCCTCCGTTGGTCTATACTGATATGATCATGCAAAGCGGTATCGGTTTCGATGCTTTTTCGTTGCAGCTTAAGTTCGGTAAGAATCGCCCTGGGATGCATGTACGCGATATGCTTCAGATATCCTCTGTGCTCGACTGGTTCTCACCTATCGGAAAACCGATCCATGTTACAGAGGTAGCGGTTCCGGATAATTGCGGGCAGGATAACTTTGCCTGCGATGTTGCAGGCTGTTGGCATAACCAGTGGGACAGGCAAATGCAGTCAGACTGGATCGAGCAGCTTTACAAGGTAGTGCTTGGTAAACCGTTTATCAATACGATAACCTATTCGAGCCTGAACGATTGCGATAGTACCGAAGTTCCGGGCAGCGGGCTCTTGACGAAGGATCTAAAGCCTAAGAAAGCATTGCTGGCTATTGCTAAGATGCAGAAGCTTATTGTTTCCAGACAAAAAATTCAGTAACTGTTTTGCATGACGAATTACGGAGTCATGATATGACGACGGATGTTATTTATAATGACGGATCAAGGCATATCGAGAATTGCTCAAATGCGATCCTTGTTATAGTTATTGCAGCTTTGTTTATAGGAACCGTAAACGTTGCAGAGCGTTACTTCCGGCTTGGCGATAGCATCGATATGGTTGTTGAGGGCAGGATCAATCCTAATACCGCAGGTATCGGGTCGCTTGTTAACCTTAAGGGTATCGGCCCGTCGAGGGCAAAAGCAATAATCGAGTATAGACAGTTGAATGGTAAGGCGGTATTTACATGCGGCGAAGATGTCCAGAAGATAAAAGGTATCGGGCCTAAGACAGGCAGTGCCATGAGTCAGTGGCTTTGCTTCGATTAGGGGCGTTAAGTTTAGTGAACGGAGCGATGAGTTTAGATGGCAGACTGGGAAATTGAAAAGACGTTGGGCCAATGCAGCGGAACAGAGAGAAAGTTCGAAGTTGGCGAGGAATATTTTGCGGCGCTTACGCTAAACGCCGAAGGCTTCCATCGTAGGGACTATAGTGTTCAGTACTGGGAGCAGGACAGGCCCGAGGTGTACTGTTTCTGGAAGACGAAGATGTCAGCCCCCGATCAAAAGAAGAAAAAAATGTTCGTTGACGACGACATGCTGATGGCGTTTTTTGACAGGCTTGCCGAAGAGACCGAGCAGGATAAGGTCAATTTCAGATTTGTGCTTACGCTGATACTGATGCGTAAACGCAAACTGAAGTATGATTCGAGCAAAGTGGCAGATGGCGATGAGGTGTGGACGATGAAAGTTACCGGTCAGGCCAGGACGGTCGAAGTTGTTAACCCTGATCTTAACGAGGATCAGATATCCGAGCTTTCAGAGCAGATGGGCGATATCTTACAGGTCGATCTTTAACGATGACGAGTCATTACACAAAAACTATATCTCTGTTCTTTATTTTTCTGGCGGTGTTTTTTATTAGCGGATGTTCCAGCACGATTGTCCCGGCTGAGATGTTGTCATGTCCGGGTTTTGAAACCGATGCCGATGCCATCTCCGCTTTGAACAGGCATCGCGAAAACGCCATTGGTTTGAAAGCGGGCGGTCAGATGCTGCTGGAGTATTATGACAACAGCGGTAAGCTTAGAAAAGAAAATCTTGGGATAGCGCTCAGGTTTTTCCCGCCGGACAAGTTGTTTTTCAGGGGCAATATCCTTTCGCAGGAGGTCGTAAGGCTTGGGACCAACACCGACGAGCTATGGGTTCAGTTTAAACCCGCTGAGATCAGCAGTTATTACTGGGGCAGGCGTCCTGGCGCTGATAGCTGTCTTGATTACCAGAGGCTTAGCCCGAGCAACCTGATAGAGGCGATCGGGATGGTGAACGCAGGCGACGATGCAAAGCTTGAAAAGTGGGGCGGGCTCGATGTAGTCACTTTCAGCAGGGGCGCCGGTAAGAGCAAAAAGATATATATAGACAGGTGCGATTATCTTGCAAGAAGGATCGAGTATCTCGATGAGCGGGGTGATATTGAGGCGGTGACCGAGCTTGACGATTATCAGCTCATCGAGGAAAATTTCGTTCCTGCAAAGATCGGCATGATAGAGTTTCAAAAATCTACACATGTGGAGCTTACGCTTAGTAATATAAAGAAGTTCGAGCCGACCGGCGCTCAGCTAACAGGCAAACTTTTTAAGCGTCCCGAACCTAAAGGTTTCAAGAATATATATAAGCTTGACGAGGACTGTCAGTTTGATTCGCAATAACCAAAAAATGGAGTGCGTTATGCCAGCGAAAAAACTAACCAAACGAATCGAAGAGGGGATACTGTTCCTCGACGGCGCCATGGGTACGCAGTTGTTTGAGCGTGGAGCCAAGGCAGGTATTTGCAACGAAAACCTTAACGTCGAATCTCCGGAAATGGTTGCCGATGTTTATCGCGCGTACCTGGATGCAGGCAGCGATGCGATAATAACAAATACATTTGGCGCGACACGGATCGGTCTTAACAAACACGGACTTGGCGATAAGGTATCCCAGATAAATATTGCAGCAGCGCAGCTTGCTCGCAAAACGGCAGGGGCCGATAAATATGTCCTCGGCGGATTGGGTGCGTGCGGAGAACTGCTTGAGCCGTACGGTACTCTCAAGGAAGACGAGCTAAGAGATGCTTTTGCTCAGCAGGCAACGGCGCTGTCAAGCTGTGATATCGACGGTTTTATTATCGAGACGATGACGGCGGTCGAGGAAGCGAAGATCGCCATAGAAGCGATCAAGTCTGTTTCTGAATTGCCGGTGCTGGTGTCGATGTCTTTCGACAGGGCAGGCGACGGGTTTAGGACGATGATGGGTGTAGATGCCGAAAGGGCGGTGAGCGAATTGTCCGGTTTGGGGCTGGCGGGGATGGGTTTTAACTGCGGAACGCTTACGATGGACGAGTACATTGAGTTTACAGGTATCTTTTCAAAACTGCTAAAGGAAGCCGGCCTTCCGCTTATCGCAGAGACCAATGCAGGTAAGCCGGAACTTATTGACGGACAAGCTGTTTACAGTTTGTCGCCGGAAGAGTTTGCGGTAAAGGTAGAGGTGATCGCAAATGCAGGCGCGAGTTTAATTGGCGGCTGTTGCGGGACGACTCCGGAGCATATCAAAGCGGCGGTTGACAGAATTAGAGGTTAGCACTTGCTAGTTGGCTAGCAGGTTTGCGATGTATTCTACGGTTTTTTCGGTGGCGCCCTGATTTTGTTTTATGACTTCTTTGCCGTTGTAGGCGATTGACTCGGCGAAATCTTTGTTAGTCAAACATTTTTGCACAGCGTCGAATAATTCATCTGCATTTTGGACCTCTATCGCTCCGTTGCCGGCGTGTAAGGCAGCTACGGTCTGTTTGAAGTTGAAGGTGTGCGGGCCGAAAATGGTGCATTTGCCAAGAGCGGCAGGCTCCATCATATCCGAACCACCCATGGCTGTTAGCGTTCTACCGACAAAGACAACATCTGCCAGCGAGTAGAACTTTTTCAGATCGCCCATCGTATCGCCGAGTATGACCGCTGGTTTATCTGTTAATGTCAGGGACTCGGATTTAACTTTGCTGTAACGTACGAATGTAAACTCCGACTGTTCTATAAGGTTCGCCACTTCGTCAAACCGTTCGGGCTTACGCGGGACCACTGCCATTCGCAGGTCGGGGAACCGTTCTTTTAGTCTCGCAAACACGCCCATTGCGATGCATTCTTCGTCCGGTCCGCTGCCTCCGAAAACAAAGAGTTTTTCCTGACCGAGGTTTAGCTGTGCTGCAAGGTCATCGGCACCGTCTATATGGTCCGATGTTTGGGCGGTATCGTATTTAAGGGAGTTGGTAACGATGACTTTTTCCGGCTTACACCCTAACTCGATGAAACGGTTTGCGTATTCGTCTGTTTGGGCCAGAACCAGGTCTACTTTTCTGAACATCCATTTTGCGGCTGGCTTGATAAGTTTGTATCGCGGAAAACTTTTGTCGCTGATCCTGCCGTTGACGACGACGACGGGGCTTTTAATATTGTTGGCGATATGCGAAAAGTTGGGCCATACCTCAAGCTCCATCAGAAGACAGATGTCCGGTTTTATATTATTAAACGCGTTGAGCATAGCAAGGTATATGTCCAGGGGGAAATAGAACACCTTGATCTTGCCGTCGTACATTGCTTTTGCGCGGGCATACCCGGTATCGGTTGTCGAGCTTATAACTATTTCGTAGTCGGGCATTTGCCGGTTTAGTTTTGCGACGATCGTTTTAGTTGCGTTCACTTCGCCGACGCTGACGGCGTGTATCCATATACATTTTTTGTCCGGGTGCAGGCGTTTTACAAATCCCAAACGATCGTCGAAACCTCCTCGGTAACGTTTGTGGAATATCATTCTGTAAACCACTTTCGGACTCAGCAGCACGATAGCCAGCAAATAAAATATGTCAATAATAATGGTCATCCCAAATCCCGTAATAATCATTTGCACAATGATATTTGTTGTTGGCGTTAAAGTCAACAACAAGCTGGTAATGCATTGCCAACTGAAAGCTTGACTTATGGGTCGATTTGCCTTATTAATTACCTTTTCAGGTCCCCGTAGCTCAACTGGATAGAGTGTTGGCCTCCGAAGCCAAAGGTTACAGGTTCGAATCCTGTCGGGGATATTTAGTAAGTCGCTGTAAACAATGAGCATTATGACCTCTCAGCAAGTGTCCGTCATCTGTTTACCACCTCATTTTTTAAGAAGTAACCAGAGTAGGCACTGGTTAGGTGGTGGCAATAGGTTTGCAAACGGAATGTCATCGACGCAGAATTGATGCAGAGGTGGAAGGGGCATTTTATGGTTAAAATATTCAACACCCTTGACTTTCTATGCCGATACACTTAAAACAACCTTGATTTTCTACGGCGGAGGGGTATAATATAGGCTGATATTTTAACAAATATGCTAAATAGGGAGTTTGGTTTAATGAAACGAGTGGCTGAAAAACAGATTTTAGAATGGAAAGATTCACAGCGACGTAAACCCTTGATTGTTCGCGGAGCTCGTCAAGTTGGAAAAACCTGGCTGGTTGAGAATTTTCTGGCAAAACAGTTTGAAAGCTTTGTTAAAATCGACCTGGAAAAACGACGTGATGTCCATACCTATTTCGAGGGGAACCTTGATCCTAACACAATTTTGACCTATTTGGAATTAGAAGTCGGAAGAATTGTTCCCGGTAAAACATTGTTGTTTTTTGATGAAATCCAAGCATGTCCGCGGGCAATCATGGCATTAAGATACTTTTATGAGAAGATGCCTGAGCTTCATGTTATTGCAGCCGGTTCATTGCTGGAGTTTGCTTTTGGTGAAATATCTATTCCTGTCGGACGTGTGCAATATCTTCCTATGCATCCAATGACGTTTTATGAGTACCTCCTTGCAATGGGCAAAGACAAGATGGCTGAGTATGTACTCAAATCTCCAGTTAATATTGACGAGGAAATTCAGAGAATGATTCTGAATGAATTGCGAAGTTATTT
>JAGLHQ010000174.1 GCA_023143375.1 Planctomycetota bacterium | reverse complement strand
GCGGTTTTCGTAGCCGCTTGGGATACGCCACAGGCAAAGCCATCCCGCCTGGATCACAAGATCAACCTTTGACTTATTAAGTTGTTCTGCGATCATATTACTGAATCGTTCGATATCCGGGTAGTCCTTTTTCCGAACGATAACAGGTGTGGCCCCGAGTTTCTTCGCTCGTTCGACACCTTTTACGGTACTTCGTGAACTCACAACAACAACGATCTCGGCGTTAAGTCGCCCGGCGTCGATCTCGTCGGAAATATTGAGCATCGTCCTTCCCCCGCCGCTCAAGAGAATCCCAAGACGCAATTTTCTGCCTTTAGGTTTTTCGGCTCCGATATCTACATCCCCTTTTTTATCCATAGCTTTGTTGGCAAGTTCGTCGGCGAGCTTGTTTTTCTCTCTTCGCACATGCGTCATCGACCATTTTGCGAATCCGCTTAAAACTTCCATACACTCATTATAGATGTCCTTTAGATTCTCGCTTTTGACCCTGTATTGTCCGTTGATCTGCTTTACCATCAATTCGCTGTCGCTGAAAGCATGCACAGTTTTTGCGCCGATATCTGCCGCCGCTTTTAAAGCGTTCTTCATCGCGGTATATTCGGCGATGTTGTTGGTGGTGTGCTCGAAATAGACCGCACGTTGTAAGATCGGCTTTTTGGCCCTATCATAAATGACAAACGCCGCGGCCCCCGGTCCCGGGTTACCTCTGCTTCCGCCGTCAGTGTAAATTGTCAAAGTTTCTTCCAACCCTGATTCTCCGTGATGGATGCTGAAAATGTAAAGAGCAATGCAGAACAAAACGCCAAACTTACTCGGTCTCTGAATCTTTCAATGCGAGTATACGGGTACAACTGGTGCATCGCATGATCTCATCTTTTGTCATAAGCTGATTGACTATCTCGGTTGGAAGGCTCATAAAGCACCCGTCGCAGGTGTACACCTGGGCCTTTTCGTCCTGAAGTTCGATATAGGCCATTGCTTCGCCGTCGTATGTTTCTGCAACTCGCTTAAAAACAGTAAGTGTATCCTGCGGTACACCATCTGCTGCCTGGTCCCACTCAGCCTGAACATCTTCGACCTCTTTTTCCAATTCTGTGGTTTTTCCTTCGGTTGATTTCCTAAGCTCGTCGAGTTTTTCTTTCTGCTCGTCGATCTGTTTTTGTATCTCTATACAGTCAGCATCGTCCGCCTCGATATTCTTCATTAGATCGATCATCTGCGACTCGACTTTTGAATTGTCAGCTTTTGAGGTATTAAGTTCGGTCAGGATCGCTGAATATTCTTTGTTGGTTTTTGCCATGTTCAGACGTGCGCGATATTTGGCGATATGATCGTCACGCGTTTTCAGTTCAAGTTCAAAGCGATCGATCTGAACTTTAGCCAGTTTGATCTCTTCATGTTTGGCTTCAAAACCGTTTTGCAGCGTGCGAAGCTGGTTTTCCTGAAAGATAACTGCTCGTCTGCATCTGGTAAGTTTGGACTTGACAGCACGGAGACGGTTCTCAACACTTTGCAGCTTAATCAACCCATGTAGTACTGGTCCCATACTGTTCCTTTATTCTGTTATAAAACCCGCCCTAAATCAGTGTAATTCGATATTATCTATTACATCCAAAAAACGTCAACAGTTTTTTTGTCTTTTTGAAAAAAATGCTATATATTTTATTCCAAATCCGCTTTAATGACCCATATACGTGCATATAGGAATTAGGAAATTTAAAATCATGAAAGAACTTCTCGAAAAAATGATCGCCGCGGCACCAACCGCAGAAAACGGAGAAGCCCAATGCGCCAATGCCATTATGGACTATTTCGAAGCAAGCGGCATAGAGGCACATCTGGATATTTGGAACGACAACAGGGCCAATATTGTCGCAAAACTGCCTTCCGCAGGCGATAGGCAGGGCCTGTTGTTCGCAAGTCACCTCGATGTCGTCCCGCCAGGCGAAGCCAAATGGGCATCAGATCCATTCAGACCCATCGAAAAAGACGGCAAAATATTCGGAAGAGGCGCAGCTGACATGAAAGGCGGGATCGCAGCCCTGGCATCTGCCATGACAGAGATCGCCGCAGAGAAAACAAAACTTCAAGGACAGGTCGTTTTTGCCGCAACTGCCGGCGAAGAAACCGATAGCTGCGGAGCAAAAAGATTCGTAGCTCAAAATAAGGACACCTTAAAACCCTTCGCCGGGATCGTTATCCCGGAACCGACCGATTTCCAGGTTGTAACCGCACACCGCGGTATGCTCTGGCTCCAGATAGAAACAACCGGGAAAACCGCACACGGATCGATGCCCCACCTCGGCATAAACGCAATAACCTCGATGAATCATTTGCTAAACAAACTGGGCGTCTACAAGATACCTTACAAAAAACATCCCACTCTGGGCGGGTGCTCGATGAGCATCAACGAAATCCACGGCGGAAAGGCAACAAACGTAATCCCCGACCATTGCTTGATAAGGATAGACATCCGAACCCTGCCGACACAGCAAAACGAAAACATCGTACAAAGCTTCCAACAGATATTAGATGAGTTGAAAGGAACCGTTAAAGATTTCGATGCAAAGCTTTCTGTTACGCGATCGGTAGAGGCTCTCGAAACGGACAATGAAAGTGATTTCGTAAAAACTTTCTGCGATTCGGTCAAGATTGATGAAACTGCCGCCGTAGGTTTCGCTACCGACGCCCCATTCTTTGCTCCCCTAAACGCGCCAACAGTGATCTTCGGACCGGGCAAACCGTCCGCATGTCACAAACCAGACGAATACATCGACATCGAAGACCTGCAGAAAGCAAAACAATACTACAAAGATTTGATCGTAAGTTTCCTAACGTAAGTTGGGTGTAAAATGGTTACTTGCTGTCATCCCAGCGAAAGTTGTAAATCCGCCTTTGGAGGGCTGGTATCCATTATAACGAGACTCTGTGCGTATGTAGGGTGTGCTTTAAATCGTAGGATGGGCAAATCTTTTGCCCATGCTGTTCCTGTGAAATCAGTGGATAATAATTCGTGTTCATTCGTGAAATTCGTGGCTAATCCTTTTCTCCGAACTCCGAACCAATAACTCCGAACTAAGTTTGAATTATTTTAATTCAAACTTAAATTGCTTTTCAAACATCGTTTCAAAATCGAAAACATCGTCAAAGTCTTCGATGGTATCTGTCTCTTGCGCCGTCATCCACTCGTTTGCGATCATAAGGTAAACGATCTCGCCGAGATCTCGCGAGCAGTTTATTCCCCATCGAGCAAACACCATCTTTGCAAGCCGCCCCCATCGTTCGACACTCAGTTCCGCAAGCCCCATTGCAAGATCCTGCCCGCTGATGTGATGCGGCTCCGGGTCATACCCGCGCGACTCGCGTATCTTCTGGACGATCTGTCCCAGCCCGTCATGGACATACTTAAGGCCCATAGCACTGTATCGCCCGTCCTCTTTCGCAATTTCTTCGATCGTTTTTCGCATTGTATACCGTAGGATGGGCAAATTTTTGCCCATGCGGAAAATTGTTACTTTTTGTCATCCCAGCGAAAGCTGGGATTCGTTCCTAACAATTACATATTGTGTTCCACGTTGTCATTCCTGCGAAAGCAGGAATCCATGTCTTACTATTTCAAATTGTATCACGCCGTGTTTGAAAAGGCCCCAGCCGCAAGGCTGGCTCCACAATTTTGCATTTTAATTTTTAAATTTCTAATCTAGTGAACCCGTTGACCCGGCGTTGCGCCATCGTCAACACCGAGGACGAAAATATCTTTCCCGCCGGGACCTGCCGCCAGGATCATCCCTTCCGAAACGCCGAACTTCATCTTACGAGGCTTAAGGTTAGCAACGCATATCATATGCTTACCGATAAGGTCTTCGGGTTTGTATGCTTTAGATATCCCCGCGAAAACATTTTTCCTTATCCCGCCGATATCAAGCTCCAGGTGCAGCAGTTTGTTAGCACCTTCAACAGGCTCTGCCAGCACAACCTTCGCCACACGAAGATCGACCTTCATAACATCTTCGATAGTGCATTCCGGTTCGAGCGGTTCGTCAAGTGTTACCGTAGGCTCCGCTTGCTGCTGCGGAGATTCCTCTTTGCTTTCATCTGTCATAGCGTTTACCTTTTCCTTTTCAACTCTTTCCACCAGCCGAACAAACTTATTTATCTTGTGGTTTTCCAGAACATTTTCCACATCTTCAAATCCAAGGCTCTCGACGTTAAGGAACGTCTCGATCTTCCCCGCATACACCGGCAGCACAGCCTTCAAATAGATCGTCAATATCTTTACCGCGTTGATCACCGCAGTTAGCGTTGCTCGTGTCCCGTCCGCGTCCGTCTTGATCGTCACCCATGGCTGTTTACCGTCGAAGTACCGGTTACTCTCGTCAGCTAAGCCTGCGATCGTTCGTATCGCCGCCGCATAGTTAAGCTCTTCGAAATCCTTTACGATTCCGTCTTTCGCAGCCGTTAACTTACCGATAAGTTCTTTACCACCATCGTCGAGCGTCCCAAGCATTCCGTCCAGCTTCTTGTTCAGCATCGGAGCCGACCGCGAAGCAAGATTTGCAAGTTTGCCGACCAGGTCGGAGTTGATCTTCAGCAAAAAGTCATCGAGGTTCATATCGATATCTTCGATGCTCGCCGTCAGCTTGCTCGCGTAATAATATCGCAGGTACTCCGGATCGAGATGGTTCAGGTACGTACTAGCCTTTACGAACGTCCCCTTGCTCTTGCTCATCTTCTGCCCGTTAACCGTCAAAAAGCCGTGTACGAACAGTTTGTTCGCCGTCTTAAACTTTGCACTCATCAGCATCGCCGGCCAGAACAACGCATGGAAATACATGATGTCCTTACCGATAAAGTGATACAGCTCATATTCGTCGCTGTTCCACAACGTATCGAAGTTAAGCCCGTTTTTGTCGCAATAGTTTTTGCACGACGCCATATACCCGATCGGTGCGTCAAGCCAAACATAGAAAAATTTATCCTCTTCGCCCGGTATCTTAAATCCGAAGTAAGGCCCGTCCCGCGAGATGTCCCAGTCCCTAAGCCCCGTCTTGAACCACTCGTCAAGCTTGTTAAGAACTGATGTCTGCGTGTACCCGCCCTCGATAAGTTCCTTCAGCCGATCTTCATAATCAGCCAGCTTAAAGAAGTAGTGTTCGCTTTTCTTACGGATAGGTTCGGTCCGACAGTTCGCACACGCAGGGTTTATAAGTTCCGTCGGTTGATGCGTCCCGCCGCAGGCATCGCACGAATCACCGTACTGATCCTCCGCCTTACAGCGAGGGCAGGTCCCGCGTATAAACCGGTCAGGAAGGAACATCTTGCACTTATCGCAATACGCCTGCTCGATAGTTTTCTTCGCGATAGAATCGTTCTCGACAGCACGATTGTAGATGAGCTCGCTGAACTGTTTATTTTCCTCAGAGTGCGTCGAGTAGTAGTTATCGAATTCGATGCCGAACCTGACAAAATCGTCGTAGTGTTCGCCGTGTACGCGTTCGATAAGCTCCTCCGGAGTGACACCCTCGTTCCTTGCACTGATCATGATCGGCGTTCCGTGCGTATCGTCCGCACAGAAATACAAACACTCATTGCCCATAAGTTTCTGAAACCGCACCCATATATCCGTTTGCAGATACTCGACAAGGTGACCGATATGTATTGGCCCGTTCGCATAGGGCAACGCAGATGTTACAACGATTTTTCTAGCCATTATTTTCCTTCGGACGTGTTTCCGTTACTGCCTTTGGTGTCATTCTTATTTTCGCGCTTGTTATCGCCCTTGTTCCTGTTTCGGTTCCTGTTCTTATTGGAGCGCTTTCTGCGGTTTCTTCCTCTGCGTCCCTTTTGATCCTGCTGATCTTGCTCTTTGGGTTTGTCGTTCTTTTCGCCCGCAGGCACTTGCGACTCTTTGGTCTTAGGCGTCTCTTTTGGCTCAGGAGTTTGTTCTGCAACAGGTTTTTCGTTACGAGGCCCAGCGGGTCCTTCTCTTCGATCCTGGCCGCCTTGCTCGGGCTTTTGTTCCGGACGCCCGCCATTTTGTCTGGGCTTTTGCTCCGGACGCCGATCATCCTGCTTAGCCCTTTGCTCCTGTGGGTTCCTCGATACCCGCTTAATATCTTCGATGCCGAAGGCTTCACGTTTTCCACCTTCGAACTGAACTACGACCAGTTGCGTCATATACTGCGAGTCGAGAACTTTACCCTGCCCCTGCGGCGTATCGACGATCGCATTTCGTTTAGGCATGATCGCTTTTAGTTCCCTGTACGTTTCATCTTCATACCTCAGGCAGCATTTCAGACGTCCGCAATGCCCCGATATCTTCGACGGATCGAGCGTCGCCTTTTGCAGCTTCGCCATCCGCATATTAACAGGTTCAAGGATCTTCAAAAATCGCTTACAGCAGCATTCCTGCCCGCACGTCTCAACGTCGCTAATAAGTTTTGCCTCGTCACGAGATCCGATCTGACGCATTTCGATACGAGTCTGGTATTCACGCGCAAGCTTCTTTACCAACTCTCGAAAATCAACTCGACCGTTGCTTGAAAAATAGATGACGATACGTTCGCCGCCAAAAAGGT
The DNA here is from genome assembly GCA_023143375.1 of Planctomycetota bacterium. Lineage (GTDB taxonomy): Bacteria > Planctomycetota > Phycisphaerae > Sedimentisphaerales > Anaerohalosphaeraceae > JAFGKL01. The sequence goes on along the minus strand of JAGLHQ010000174.1, from coordinate 9,329 downwards.
GCTCGGCATCGATGATCTTCATATCAAGATTCATTTCACTGGCAAACTTCGTACAGCATTTAAGCTCGTCACGCGACGACGCATCAAGGTGCTCGGCTTCGATCAGGTCCGCTTTCGACGCGAACCGAACGAACGTCCCCCCATCGGTCAGCGGACGCTCCTTGGACTTCTTGCAATAGTAGTTATCGACATCCTCGCAAGAGCTTCGGAAGTTCCCGCCCTTATAGTTATACGGGCCCACAACCCCACCGATCTCCATACCCCTGCTCGTCTTGATAACCACCTTGCTCTCAACCTTTGGTATATGAGCCTCTTCGTGCGAGAACCAGCCCATAAGAGACATCCGTCCATACCGCACGAGCATTTGTTTTTTTATTTGTTTATGGCTTTTGCCTTTTGGCGTTTCGTTTTCTGTCATTTTATAAAATCAACCTTTTATATAAAAAGTGCTTGCTTGTCCGCTTTTATCCCTGCAAACGAAAAATTAAGGGTAGCTCTAATAATTGCTTTTGAGCGGCAAGTAGAAGATTTTGTTCTCTGGCAAGGAAGACAAATCAGCCTTAGTACAGCTAAGTCGGCTTTTGTCTGACGCCATCCAGAGGCCAAAATCTTCGTTTGACCGCCAAAATGAATTTTTAGAGGTTCCCTTATACCCTAAACAGCATAATTTAACAACAGTTCCTCAAAAATAAGCTTTTCATTGACGCTGGCGTCGACCCAGCCGAGGTTCTCGTAAGTCTTTTCGATTTTCCCAGCCGATTGTTCGATATCATTTCGCCCGGCAAGCTTTATTATTTGTTTATGTTGGTCGAAATTAGTCAAAATATCGTCTTTTCCCAGATGCACTTTCACAGCATCGGCAAACGCACAGATCGCCATTTTCAGCAATCCCTTCTGAGCCAATCGCGTCAGGCTCTTTTTGCTGACCTTTTCGTGATGGGCCGCCAACCCCTTCGATATCGTCGCCGATGCCTTGCAGAACCACTCTGCCAGGTCCAGCGAGCCCCCAAGCGTCTGATCCGCCAGCGAATCGATCAGCCGACGCTTGATCTGGTAACAGCTTGTATCCTTAAGCTTAAGAGTCGCCCAGCTAAGCGCCGTCCCGATGCTCCCTTCGCTAAACCGTGCCCAGTATATAGCCTCATCCTGATCAACACACAGATCCGTCAGCTTCTCGGCGATCCGCTCCTCGTCGACCGCCCCGAACCGCACCACCTGGCACCGCGATAGCGTCGTCGCCAGCAATCGTTCCGTCCTGCTGCACAGCAAAATGATAAAGCAATGCTTTGGCGGCTCTTCCAACAATTTCAGCAACGCATTCTGTGACGAGTTGTTAAGCCGTTCCGCTTCCTTAACGATATACACAGAGTGTTTGCTCATCATCGGCCGCTCAGCCGCCTTTTCGATAAGGAACTCTCGGATCACCGCGATCGGCAGATCGATCGGCGTCGTCTTATTTTTTCCATCTTTGGTAAACGTTACCAACTCTTTTTGTATTACTTTCAGGTCAGGATGCGCTCCCCCGTCGAACACCTTGCACGACGCGCACCCCCCGCAGCTATCGGCAAACTTTTTCGTCTTTTTCGGTTTTTCGCACAGCAGCATCTTCGCCCATTCTTTGGCAGTAGTGAACCGGCCAACCCCCACCGGGCCGGCAAAGATATAAGCATGCGCAACCCGCCCCGCAAAGTAAGCCCGCTGCAAAACGTCAAGCCCACGCTCCTGACAATATATATCTCGTAAACTCATGTATTTTTATTTTCCCTTTGTCATTCCAGCGAAAGCTGGAATCCATTTTTACAATTAAAACTTGCACCACTCTTTGTTATCAAAGGCCCGGAGGGCCGAAAGAATCATAGCCGGGGGCGTAAGCCCCCGGAAAGTTTCACAAAAACTCCCAGCCCCGAAAGGGCGAAAGAAACTTTCCCTATATCTTCATTACCTTCGTGCCTGTCATGGTAAAAAAAAGCGATTAAATTTCCTCTATCGCCGCAATAACCTGTTCATGTATCGCGTCAATTGTTTGCGTGGCGTCTATCACCGTTACATCCTGCCCAAGGTCAGCCAGCCGCAAAAACCCTTCCCGAACTTTAGCATGGAAGTCTTTCCCCTTTTGCTCCATCCTGTCAAGCTCGCGGTCCATCCGCTTCGCCGCCGTCTCGGTATCGACGTCCAGCACAATAGTAACCTCCGGCCATATCCTTTCCAGACTATGCTGTGCAACCTCTAAAACTTTTTCGGTCCCAAGTTTCCCCGCGTACCCCTGGTAGGCGAACGTGCTTGATATCCATCTGTCCATTATAACGCACTTACCTGCCTCCAGCGCCGGCTCGATCTCTTCTGCCCAAAGCTGCGCCCGCGCCGCCATATATAGAAGCATCTCGGTGTTAGCTGTCATCGATTCGTGCGCAATGTCTAAAAGTATATCGCGCACCTTTTCCCCGATAGCTGTCGTCCCCGGATCGCGAAAGGTTGCTACGCTTACTCCCTGCAACTCTACCCATTTACTCAGAAGCTCCGCCTGCGTACTCTTGCCGCAACCATCCGGGCCGTCCAAAACTATAAATTTACCTTCTAAATTATTCAACTTTTAACTTCCCCTTTGTCATTCCTGCGAAAGCAGGAATCTACATTGTTACAATTAAAACTTGTTCCAAACATTTTCGCTCCCTCTGCTTACTCACTCAATCCATCCGTAGGGTGTGCTTTAGCACACGCGTCAACCGTATTGTCAGCTATAAACTTAATAGCACTTAGCATGATCGCAATCGTTATTAAATTGCTTATGATAGTTCCGATAAACCCCGTTGCCATAAGGACTGTTTTCGAATCGATCAAATGCTTATCAAGTAATCTTACAAACCCAAACACCTGTTGTATTGCAAAAAGCACTAGCAGTTCCTTAGCTTCTAATATTCTATAGTTCTTAAGAGCCTTAAAGGCGTCTATAACATTAAGCTTGCACGTAATTATAAGTGCTGGGATCAAGATCGCTATCTTTATAAATATAATACTGAGCAGCAGTAATGGCAGCATAAAAGATAAACGAGACGAAGTGCCAAAATAATGGACAAAGATGCGGTTTAATGCCATCGTCGCAAAACCTAGCGGTACGCCATAAATGACCCAGAAAAAAAACAGTTGGACAAAAAATTCTTTACCGACCGTAAACAGAGTTTTGAAGTTTTGCTTTTGTTCTCCATAAAGAAATGACGTCCGCAAGAAACCAGCTCTGAAAATGGTTAATACAATCATAATAAAGAGGCCCAACAGCGAAGATAAAAGAGGCATAGTTAGAGAATGCCTATCTCTCAATAAAGTTTGGGCTAGCCAGGGCACGTTTGCTAATAGTAACAGGAGCCCAACTTCCATCCAACGTTTTTTTAAAATGTCAAATGTTTTCGGCATCTTCTTCCTCGGCGTTCTCCGCGTCCTCTGCGGTTAAAACATCTTTCCCGGCAACAAATTGTATCGCATACAGCGACATAACCAGCCCCACTGTCCCTGTTATCATCGCCTGCACCGCTATGATAACGGACTGCCCGGCCCCCTTAGCTTTCATCAACCCCTCAGCCGTTCCAAAAACGAACATCATCACGATAAACACCGCGAACGTCTTGATCATCTTAGAATGCGTTGACAACCGAAAGCCTTTCATCCTGGCAAACGATTCTCTCACCATACATCCCTCGGCGATCATCAGCGCCGGGCATAGCAGCATCGGTTTCGCCAGCGCTGCCATCGCCGCCATCGCACACGCAGGCCCCAGCCACACCGGCAAGTCCGCAACCGCCACATCCTTATACATTGTCGAAGCGATCACTCCTGTCCCAAGAGCTATCATAAACTGATACGCCAGCCCAAAGATAATCTGAAACCGCAGCATCCTCCAGAAGAATGCCTTGCCCGTCACTAAAAGCGTCTTAGGTTCCTGCTGACTTGCCCCGTCCGTAAACGCCGTCCGCAAAAACCCAAGCTGCAAGATCTGCCAAACGATGCAGACTATTGCAAATCCCATCCCATAAACAAATTCGATCCCACCGGGCAATTGCCCGGCAACCTGATCTTCGCCGCCGCCGGCTGCAACCATCGCCGTCGCCATTATCTGCCTGGCCAAAAGTACAAGCCCCGCCTGCAAGCCGATTATAAGGACGACCTCAGGATACCGTTTTTTTATAATTTCAAATGCGTCCATTTATATTTCCATTGCCATTCAGGTTGTAGGGCGTGCTTTTTGCCCTATCGACCAAAGACTGTTTCTCTGTGTCCTCGCTAACCTCTTTTTCCTCTGTGGCAAAAAACTTTTTAATCCAGCCGAAGGCTGGAAACATTCGTGCCCATTTGTGTTCATTAGTGGTTCAAAATCTTTTGTCTTTTTTAATCCGCAGTTTCTTTTCTTTTTCTTTATTCTTTCCTCGGTGTTCTCTGTGGCCCAAAAAAACCTTTTAATCCAGCCGAAGGCTGGAAGTTTCATCCATTAGTTTTTTGAATTTAGTATTTGTTTAGAATTTAGATATTAGAATTTAGTATTTTTTTTATCCTGTCATCCTGTAATCCTGTCAAAGTTTTTAGCAGTTAATATCAATCTCAGGAGTTCTTCTTTTTATAATTCGGATAGCGTCTCTCAGGCGGTGCTTGCTGTTGTGGTTGTCGTGTCAGTTTCACGTTCCCGGCACCTACGACCGATTCCAGACTCCTGCAAAATTCGACGTCGGGCTGAACGTTTAAGTTCTTAGCTATCGATGCTGACACCGTATGCCCGCTCTCGGTTTTCAAACGAACGATCACCTGCCGATTGCCTTTATGTTTTTTACAAATTTCTTTGATCCGCGATATGTTCTGCTCGCTAATGTCCGTATGATTTAGCCGCACATAAACTTTGTCCGCCAGTTTATCGCACACGTCATCGACGGCGATAAGTTCGTCGCACAGAATATTCGGCTTCTCACGTTTGCAGTCGATCTTACCGACAACGAACAGTATCTTATCGACATCGAGATTCGCGCCATGCTCTTGAAGCACCCTCGGGAACATCACAACCTCGCACGTACCCTGCAGGTCCTCAAGATTGAACACCGCCATCTTCGCACCTGCGTTCCTGCCGTTCTTCGTTACGATATGTCGTATCTTCGTCACCATCCCGCCGATAGTGACGGCCGTGCCCTCGCCCTTTTCTTCAAGGTTGCCCGTGTTCGCCGTCGAATAAACCTCGATCGTATCTGCATACTTACTAAGCGGGTTCATCGTTACATAAAATCCAAGCACATCTTTTTCATAAGTCAGCATCTGCATCTCGGGCCACGCAGGCACATTCGGCAGTTGCTCGTGGTCCTTGCTCCTGTCGACCTCGGCTTCGAACCCGCCCGCTCCGAAAAAGTTCATCTGACCGCGGTTAAGATCGCTCTGCATCTCCGAGCCGTTCTTCATCGCGTCTTCAAGCCCCGCGATCATCTGGGCCCTGCTGCCCCCCATCCGGTCAAAAGCACCCGCTTTTATAAGCGACTCCATCACCTGCTTGTTCGCCGCTCGCAGGTCTACGTTTTCGCAAAAATCAAACAAACTCGCAAACCGTCCCGCCTTTTCGCGTGCGGCGATGATCTGCTCGACCGCTTTTTCACCAACACCCTTAACCGCTGCCAGGCCGAACCGGATTATGCTCGCCTCCTCTTTGTGCTGATGCCCTTCGCTGTGAACGACCGTAAAGTCGCTAAAGCTCTCGTTGATATCAGGAGCAAGCACATCGATCCCCATTACCTTGCACTCACCGATGTAGTCGACAACCTTTTCCGTGTTGCCCATCTCATAAGTCAGCAGCGCCGCCATAAACTCCACAGGATAGTACGCTTTAAGATATGCCGTTTGAAAAGCGATAAACGAATACCGCGTCGCGTGCGATTTATTAAAACCGTACCCCGCGAATTTCTTGATAAGCTCGAACATATCCGACGCTTCTTTTTTCTTTAGCCCCTTATCCACACACCCTGCGGTGAAACGTTTTTTCTCGGCGGCGATGAGCTTCAGCTTCTTTTTACCGATAGCCTTAATAAGCGTATACGCCTCACGCAGCGGGATACCCCCAAGCCGGTTGCATATACGCATAACCTGTTCCTGGTACACCATGATCCCAAAGGTTTCCGCCAGCACCTCACGCATGATCGGGTGCGGAACTTCCCACTCCGTCCCATGCTTACGTTCGATAAATTCCGGTATCAGCGCCATCGGACCGGGACGATACAATGCGTTCGCCGCGATCAGATCCTCAAACCGGTCTGGCTTGAGCTTCATCAAAAGATCCTGCATCCCGCCGGACTCGAACTGGAAAACGCCCTTGGTTTTTCCCTCGCCGAATATGTCTAAAACCTTCTGGTCCGTTACGTCTATCGCTTCGATGTCGATCTCAACGCCTTTAAGCTCCTTAACAAGACTGATCGCACGCTCGATAACACTAAGCGTCCGCAAGCCAAGGAAGTCCATCTTAAGTAAGCCGACCTTTTCAACCGTAGGCCCCTCGAACTGAGTGATAATATCGTCCGACCCGCTCGTCTTATACAACGGCAGATAGTCCGTCAGAGGCTCGTCGGAAATAACCACGCCGCACGCATGAACCGACGCATGACGCGTAAGCCCTTCAAGCCTCCGCCCTATGTCAATTACGTTGTGTATCCGAGGATCGCTTTGGTAAGAATCCTTTAAGTCAGGCTCGATCTCAAGCGCTTTGTCAAGCGTCATCTTAAGCTCCGCAGGTATCAGCTTGGCAAGCCGATCGGCCTCTGATAGTGGCACATCCAGCACCCTGCAAACATCCCGTACCACCGCACGCGCCTTCATCGTTCCGAACGTTATGATCTGCGCGATATGACCGTATTTCTCTCGGACGTATTCAAGCGTTCTCGGCCTGCCCGCCTGGCAGATGTCGATATCGATATCAGGCATCTCGTCACGTTCCGGATCCATAAACCGCTCGAACAGAAGATCATACTTGATCGGATCGATGTCGCATATCCCAAGGCAGTACCCGACGATAGTTCCAACCGCACTTCCCCTGGCACCGACGGGAATGTTGTTTTCATAAGCGAAATTGCAAAAATCCCACACGATCAAAAAGTAACTGGAAAACCCCTTACCCTCGATGACCTCAAGCTCACGCTCGATACGCTGCTTGATCTCGTCGGTTATCTTGCCATACCTCTTCTTCGCACCCTTATAGCATATCTTCGTCAGGAAATCCTCCGGAGTGCTCCCGTCAGCCGGCGTAAACTTCGGCGCGTGCTGCGTGCTAAGATCGATCTCAACATTACACCGCTCTGCGATCCTCAAAGTATTATCGCACGCTCCCGGCACGTCACTGAACATCCCTCGCATCTCGTCGCTGCTCTTTAGATAAACGTCGCGAGGATACTTCATCCGGTTTTCGTCGGTTACTTTTTTCCCCGTGCTTATACACGTAAGCGCATCGTGCGCCTCATAGTCGGCCTCGGTCAAAAAGTGAACATCGTTAGTGACGATCATCTCGATCCCAAGATCGCCCGCAAGTTCGATAAGCTCTGCCCGCACATCAGGCGAATCGTCGTCGTGTTCCTGCAACTCGATAAAGAAATGATCCTTGCCGAATATATCCAGGTATTCCCGCGCCGCCTCGTATGCTTTTTCCTTTTGCCCGTTGATGAGCAGCCGCGGTATCTCCCCGCCAATACAAGCGCTCGTGCAGATGAGCCCTTCGCTGTGCTCTCGAAGCAGTTCCTTATCAAGCCTTGGCCGGTAATAGAATCCCTCGGTGAACCCCGCGCTGGTTAGCTTTAGCAGATTGTGATACCCTTTCGTAGTCTCCGCCAATAACAGCAGGTGGAACGAGGCGTCTTTGATGCTGCTTTTTTGTTTGTCGAATCTCGAACCCGGAGCGATGTATGCCTCGATACCAAGTATCGGCTTGATACCATGGTCCTTAGCCGCTGTGTAGAACTCCACAGCCCCGAACATATTGCCATGATCGGTGATCGCAACAGACGACATACCAAGCTCACCGCAACGCTTAAACAGCTTACCAAACGAGATCGCACCGTCCAAAAGCGAGTATTGAGTATGTAAATGTAGATGTACAAAGCCCTTACCGGCCATAACCTCTCCGCAGTTATCAAAATGAATTTCAACAGATGGTATGATATATCTGAAACGCTGAAATGTCCATTAAAAAAGGCCTGCCGGCACATGCAGAAAGGGGCCTTGGTAAGCCATTAAATCACCCAGCCGCAAGTTTACGCCCTTAGGCGGCTGGTCCATCAACTCCGAACTATGCTGGAGCGCAGCGTAAGTCCGCCTCTGGAGGAAACTATGAACTATGAACTATGAACTAAATAATGCCCATCAGACATTATTCCCAACGAAAGCACGAAAATCGTACAGTTGCGCAGTAAAGCGCGAACATGACAAACTAACGGATATAGAGGTTGTCACACTATAAGTGTGTTATTTCCAGATCTGCCACCATTTAGCTTTTTTCACGACCTCTTCTTTTGGCGTTTCCTTCAAAACCGCTGCCGGCGCAGGCCTTTCGGCTGTTCGCCCGCGCTGCCTATCTCTGCTTTCCCTGGCGGTGTCAATTGTTTTTGCAGCTTTAGCTTCGTGCTGTTTGATCAATATCTCAAGCCTTTTGGCGGTTTCGGTCGCCTTTTCCTTCAAGGCCAACTTTTTAATGGCCCTAAGTTCTATGATGACTTGTTGTTGTTGTTTATGCCTTTGCTCAATCCCCTGCTCGATCCTTCTAAGGCGGGTTCTGTTACGCTGGCCGGTATCAGCCGACGGTCTGATGCTGCGGATATCCTGCGGCATGGGTTTTCCGACTTTGGGCCTGGGTGTGAGCCTGGGGTCGTCCTTGGCCGAGGCAAACCCGGCGGCGATCAGGATTACGAATATGACACAAACAGACAAAACAGCAAATTTATGCTTTTTCATTTTGATATCTCCATTATTAAAATTACATTCCTATTATGCACTTATCGGCATAGAGGCCGATTTGTTCGAGAATATTTTCAAGTAAATCAATTAAAATCGCCCATTCAATATCAAAAATTGCACTTTTAGCCGTTTTTTACCCCTTTGGGGTCGCTTCGCTGGGCGATGAAGAAACATCTTCATCGCGTCGAGGCCGGCTGGGCCGGGGCTATAGTAACGCATTCTGTAATAATACAGGCCGGTCTCAGGGTCAAAGCCATCGCTTACATTCAACAAACATCCCCGGTGCCCAATTCCCAAATCTGTTCAACATAACAAACTAAAGGATCATGAGTTTCTCACCCTAAAGGGTGGTCGGTGAACATATAAGGGTTACCATA
>JAGLHQ010000173.1 GCA_023143375.1 Planctomycetota bacterium | reverse complement strand
GAGGCCAAGCTTACGGAAAATATCGATACGTTCATCAGCCACATCAAAAAGATGAAGCCAAGCACTGTCAAGGGCACATACATCAAGAAGGTCGCGATAAGTGCGACGATGAGCCCAAGCGTTATCCTGGATGTTGCATAAACAAAAAGCGTAAACTTTTTAAATAGGTAATATTATGAGCAAGTATATCAAAGAACTACTTCAAAAAGAACTGGAAGGCAAGTTCGACGGTGTTAGCGACTTCGTTATTTTGAGTACGAAGGGTGTTGGCGGAAATGACAACAACGAGATGCGTGGCGTTATGAAGGCTAAGGGCATCAAGATGAGCGTTGTTAAGAACCAGATAATGCGCAGGGCGCTTGACAAACTCGATCTTGCAGCAGCGGCGAGTTTGTTCATGGCAGGTCCGTGTACGGTTGCTTACGGCGGTGACAGCGTTGTTGACGTTGCCAAGGAATGTGCCGATTGGGCCAAGAAGATCGACGCGATTGCTTTTCGCGGAGCGTTCGTCGACGGAAATGTCATGGACGAGAAGGGTGCCAAGGCCCTTTCTAAGATGCCAAGCCGAGCCGAGCTTCAGGGTACTATCGTTCAGATCGCCAATACACCTGGTATGAACATTGCCGGTGCTATTGCTTCACCTGGCGGGAATATCGCCGGTTGTATCAAGACGCTTATCGAGAACCTTGAAGAAGCAGCTTAGTAGAATTACGAATTACGAATTATAAATTACGAATTGCGGAGCCAGCCTTTGGCTGGGACTGCTTTAATATTAAAGAATGTTATATGTGTTTTGCGGTTGTCCCTTTGGGGTTAAAAGAAACATCGTGGTTTCTGCTACCAAAGAACGCGAGAGAAACTTAGGAGTTTGAAATGTCGGAAGAAACAAAAGAATTCAGTGCAGAGATCAAAGAACTTGGCGATAAGATCGTGGCCCTTACGCTTATGCAGGCGAAGGAACTTGGCGATTATCTTAAAGACGTACACGGTATCGAGCCGGCAGCTGGCGGTGCGGTAATGATGGCAGGACCTGCGGCAGGTGCAGCAGAAGAAGAAGAGAAGACCAGCTTCGACGTTATCCTGAAAGAATTTGGCGATAAGAAGATCCAGGTAATTAAAGAAGTACGTGCGATTACCGGTCTTGGCCTTAAGGAAGCAAAAAATGTCGTAGACAACCTGCCTAAGCCTCTTAAAGAAGGAATAAGCAAGGAAGATGCCGAAGAGATCAGAAGTCAGATGGAAGCAACAGGTGCTACAGTAGAGATCGCCTAATACGGCAAAAGGATTTACAAGTAAATAATACCAATGGTATTTATTAAGTTCGCGTTGTAAGAGCAATAAGTTATTGCATAAAAAAGATTGGACCGCGCATCAACGCGCAGCTTTTAAGTGTAAGTGGTATGAATAAACTAATTGGCTTAGTGGAGAATGGTTAATGAAGTCACGACCCATTCGTAGTTTTGGAAAAATTGGCGATGCGATCGAAGTTCCTAACCTTATAGAGGTTCAGTGCGCAAGCTATGCTCGTTTCATTCAGGAAGAAGCAGCGCCTACCAAGCGTAAGGACCAGGGACTGGAAGGTTTGCTTAAGGAGATATTCCCGATAGTAAGCTATGATAAGTCCATGGAGCTTGAATATGTAGCTTATGAACTTGACGCGCCTCGTTATACGATTTTGCAGTGTCGTCAATTGCGTTTGACCTATGGTCATCCGTTTAAGATATGCTGTAGGCTCAAGCGTAAAGATGCCGACGATATTGCCGAACAGGCGATTTATCTCGGCGAGATCCCGAAAATGATCGGCGGCGGTGAGTTTATCATCAACGGTGCCGAACGTGTGATCGTCAATCAGCTTCACCGCAGTCCGGGTGTGGATTTTGTGGTAGACAGCAGGGACGGCGACAGGGTTCTGCACGGTTGCAGGATCATACCGAGCCGCGGAAGCTGGATCGAGATGAGTGCGACCAAGAAAGACATTCTTATAATCAGGATCGACCAGTCGAGTAAGATACCGGCGACGACATTCCTTCGTGCAATGAGCGAAGAGTATGG
>JAGLHQ010000172.1 GCA_023143375.1 Planctomycetota bacterium | reverse complement strand
CTTTTGAGGTGTAACATGGCACTAGTCCTTGCATTGGGATGTTTGATGTTGGTAAGTGTAGTTTCAAATCTACCAAAATCTGACATGTTGACTCAAAAAGACGAAAACAGCGAATAAAGTTATCGCATAGAGACCGGCTGGGTGGCAGCGTTTTGCGAAGCAAAGCGATGGGGGACAGGAAATGACTCCCCTTTGTCATCCCAAACTTGATTTGGGATCTATTTATGCAATTTAAACTTGCACCACATCTTGTCATTCCCGCAGAAAACGCCGAATCCACGTATAACAAGAAAACAATATTTTGTAAATTAAGACTAAACCTCAATGCCAATCTTTTTCAGTAGCGGCTCGAATAGATTCGGGCCGGATGCGATAAGCCCGCTTATGAGTGTTTTTGGCCGATTGAAAACAAGCGGTGCTTTTTCTTTTTCGATAAGCTTTCCGCCCGCTGCGATTACAAGGGCAACACCAGCTGCGATGTCCCACTCGTTCTTGGGCACAAGCGTAAAGGTTATATCGTCAAGCCCGGCAGCAACTCGTGCGAGTTTATAGGCAACCGAACCGGTCGGTATAATAACCATCGTACCGTCGATAAAACTATCCCATTCGCCGCGATCTACCTCGCTTCTGCTGGCAAGGACCGTAGCGCCTTTCAAGTCCTGCTTTTTACTTATCGACACCTTTTTGCCGTTCAATGTAACACCAGTTTCGACAGAACCTAAAAAAAGCTCGTCGGCTGCGGGATTGCATATTCCGCCGGCTATCGGTTTGCCGTCTTCGACGAGTCCTATGGAGATGCACCACTCGTCAATACCCTTTACAAATTCTCGTGTTCCGTCTATCGGATCGACGATCCATACGCGTTTTTTGTTCAGTCTTTCCGGACTGTCAACCGTCTCCTCAGAGAGCCACCCTTCCCCTTCTTCAAGAAGCGCTTCGCGTAAAACCTTATCGAGTTCGACATCGGCTTCGGTTACCGGATCGCCCCCGTCTTTCAGCGTAGCTTCGATCTTACCGGATGTGTATTTGCTTACCGTTTTACGTGCAAGTTCAAGTGCGCCAGATATCTTTGCAAGGTCCTGTTCTATCGACATGTGTTAGTCCGTTATGGTTTAAAAATGATTCCCTTTGTCTGCAGCAGCCCTTTAATAGAATCGACGGTCTCGTCAAGTTCCCAATTGTCCTGCACAAGAATATCATGGGATACATCGCTTGGTTTTTCGCCGAGCCAGACAACGTTAACAGAATCGACATCGACTGCCGCTTTTATAAGCTCAAGGTCGTCCTGCGTAATCCCGATCGCGGTAACTACAAGGATAACACCGGCATCGAGCATCACGTTTGCAACCTCTGCCATTCTTCGCAGATGTTCCCGGCTGTTATTTTTGTTATCGCCTGCCTGAATATCGGCGTCAACGCCGTAAAGAATGTTTCCAATACCGAGGAAATAAACAACCTTGCCTTCTGCAAAAAGCCTTGCCTCTACTGCTTTCGCAAGCGTCTTTTTGCCGACATCTTTTCGCCCTGTAATCAAAACAAGCGTAGGCTTCTGGTTATATTTTTCGCTTCTGTCATCGCGGGATATATCGCCGGTTTCCCACTTATAGTTTCGTGTCATCACATAGTCTTGCACCCAACGCTGATCGTCTTTAACAGCCTCGCGAATAATACCGCCTCCGCATATCTCGAAGTCATCGACGATTACGAATCTGCCCGTGTTGGCGATCTTTTCTGCAAGATCGAACGCGATCGCTTTTCTGACATGAAGGACACACTCACCGACATCGTGATGTTCGATGCAGTCTTTGCTCTGAGCCGAGTTAAGCTCCGATGCGTCTATCACACGGAGAACTTCCTTAAGCCTTACCGTTTCCTTTGCGGTTCCGACCTTGATAAGATAATCCTTGTCCTTTACCATCGGGCGCTTACCCATCCAGAACAGGTTAACCCGCAGCGTACTTGTCACCTCCGGAGGGTGCTGGCCTGCCTTTGTCGCGATCTGCCCGCGGGAGATGTATATCTGTTTATCCAGCGTAAAGGATGCTGCCCAGCCAGCAGAAACAGGATTGCCCTTGCAGCCGTCGAGGCTTTCTATGCTTTCGACTTTGCTCTTTTTGCCGGAAGGATAGAAGACCACTTCGTCGCCGACTTCGATGCTGCCGGTATCGACTGTGCCTACGACGATCCTGCGTTTGTCATTGCCCTTTGTGAATTTATAAACATCCTGCACCGGCATCCTGAAGGCCTTGTCAACCGGATGAGGTTCTTTGTAAAAATCGTCAAGAACATCGAGAACGGTCCTGCCCGTGTACCACGGCATATTGACGCCAAGCGATGCGACGGTATCGCCTTCCATACCGCTTACCGGAACAAAGCCGGCCTCAAGGTCGATCCCCGCCAAAAACTCTTTGTATTCGGAAACAACGCTATCGAAAACCTTCTGGTCGTATTTAACAAGGTCCATCTTATTGACGAGAACAACCATCTGTTTGATGCCCAGCATCGAAAGCATATAACCGTGCCTGCGTGAATTCTCCTGAACGCCCTCTTCGGCATCTATCACCAGAAGCGCAGCCTCCGCACGTGAAGCACCGGTAACCATGTTCTTCAAAAACTCGATATGCCCAGGAGCGTCGATGATGATGTAGTCACGTTTTGCTGTGTTGAAAAACACTCTGGCAGCATCGATCGTAATGCCCTGAGCCTGTTCGTCTTTTAAAGCGTCAAGCAGAAAGGCATATTCGAACGGCTTGGAATTCTGACGGCAAGTCTCTTTGACCTGATCGAGCTTGCCTTCCGGAAGGGATCCGGTATCTGCCAAAAGCCTGCCTATGATCGTACTCTTACCGTGATCGACATGCCCGGCGATAACTATATTCATACATTCGCGCGTGTTCTCGTTTGCCATTAAACAAGCCCAGCCGCCAGGCTGGCTCCACTACTATTATCTATTCACTAAATACTAGGTAACCGCTCGCCGTTTTTTCCTGTTGATCGTTCTAAACTCTCTTCTTTAACAGGATTACAGGAAGATTATATTTTTTTTACTATTTCTTTTGGAATAACATGATTTTTTATTATCTGTATTTTATCCTGTCATCCTGTCAAAATTTCCGTAAGCGGTCATTTCAATTTTTCTTACATGTACCCATCTCTTCGCAGCGTCTCAAGGCCGCCGCCGTCCTCTGCATCCTGTGCCCTTCCCGACCTCTCTGCGATGTTGGCAAGTTTTCCGCTCTTAAGCTCTTCGATTATCTCTTCGATGTTCTTGGCAGTCGAATCTATCGCATTGGTACACGGATAACAACCCAGCGAACGATAACGCTTACCCTGCCCCTGATCGTAATAAAGCGAAACAGTCGGAATATTTTCCCGCTGGATGTACTCCCAGATATTCAGCTCCGTCCAATCCAGCAGCGGATGAACACGAACATGCGTACCCGGAGCAAAATCTGTCTTATACTGGTTCCACATCTCCGGCGGCTGATCGGCGATGTCCCAATCGTTCTCTTTATCGCGAGCACTGAAGTATCGCTCCTTCGAACGCGAACCCTCTTCGTCGGCTCGTACCCCAACAATGACGCCGGTATAAGGTTCGGTGTTGGAGTCCTGCTCATACTTACCGATAAGATGGTTGTATCGATACCGAGGCCACCTGCCGCTCAGCGTATTCTTAAGCGCCTCGGTCTTTAGAACCTTACAGCAACTTATCCTGTCGATATTGCCGTCGGGAAAAGTTGACTTACTTTCGATCGCTTCGGTGTTCATGCCGTAAACCATATTAAGGTTCCACTCAGCCGTAAGCCTGTCGCGATACTCGATCATCTCAGGGATCTTATAGCTGGTATCGATATGCACCAGCGAAAACGGAACGTGACCCAGAAACGCCTTCTTCGCCAGCCAAAGCAAAACCGTGCTGTCCTTACCGATAGACCATAGCATACACATATTGTTAAAATTCGCGTACGCCTCACGCAAAAGATGAATACTTGTATTTTCTAATTGATCCAGATGATCCATAATATAATCTGCCGCAACCTTTTTAACTTTCACACTTTTTTTTACGCTTTTAACACAAGCTCAGGTATACATAAAAATGAATACCGAACAAAAGTACGACTCTCGCATCTCCTGTGATATAACTT
>JAGLHQ010000171.1 GCA_023143375.1 Planctomycetota bacterium | reverse complement strand
AACTCATAATTTAACATCAATATCTTCATCGACATCTGCTCGATCTATTCCTTAAGTCGGTAAATATTAATCCCGCCTATCGACCGGTCAGGCACGTAATTGCTCATCACAAACTCACGCAATATGCCCATCGATCGGTGACGTTCCGCTTCGGTCCCTGCCATTTCCTTTGCCTGATCTTCGGCTATCGCACCGCCTTTTCGCCTCGGATTCGTAAGCAGCTTAAATGTCACACCCTCGACCTGTTGATAATAACGCTCGGCGTACTCCCTCATCTCCTTAAGCGTAAGACGCCTTGCGATTTCGATCGGTCCCGGATCGTATTTCATATAGAAAGCCCCCTTGAACTTCAAAGACCAGCCTGGCCAAAGATCGAAATTCGGGTGATCGTAATACGGAAAGTGAAGCTTCCCGGCATCGACGATAAACTTCGGCGGCTTTTTGCTAAGCTCGATAACTGTTTGTTTCACCTTGCCGCCTACAAGCCCCGGGATATCAGAGTGCATGTCGCTGTAAGAAGGACGAGCAGTCGGACTAAACCGCTGAGCCTTGACATATATACCTGGTATCCAGCCCCAAACATAAAGACCGTCGTCCGGTTGCGAGTTGCTGCGAATATAAAGACCCGTCTGCTGCCATGCGCCCGCGTCCCTTGCAGCGATGTTTTCCACACGTCCGGCAAAAACTTTTATATTCGCCGCGTTCCACCAAACGCATACACCGATACAGGCTACGCCTATAAGCACCGCCCTGCCGAGGTGCATCATATTTTTCTTCATAGCTAAGTTTAGAAATACCAAACCCGTTGCTATTGACGCGCAAACTCCAAGCCTCGTCCAGAATTCGCTCGATGCCTGAGCCGATTGAATTGAAAAATAAGGGAAACCTTCCAAAGGTATCACCATCGAAAAGATGAATTCCAAAACCACCGGCAAAAACATCAATACTATAAATCCGCCGGGCCTTAGCCTGGCTTTTGATATCGCATAGGCACCAAGCATCGCAGCCGACCCGTTTAAAGGAAGATAATATTCCACATAGCTCCGCGGGGACATCCATATTAAAAGCATATCCAACAGCCACCACACCGCAAGAAGAACCACAAAACTCTCTGCAATACTTTCATCTCCACTCTCAATCGTTTGCATCTGTTCGGATCGAGTCAGCCGTTTTTTTACGCCAACCTTAAACCACCAGCCGATAGCAAGCAGCGACAACCCGATAGGAACAACAAACGACCGCAAGTAACCTACTACATTAGCGTACTGGCTTCTAAAGGTCGTCGCTTTTCGACTGCCGGCAATGTAACCGCTGGACGGAAATATTTGGCCGCTGACTTTATCGGAGAAGGTCTTGATCGCACCGGCAAACATACCGAAGGGAGTATTTTCGATAAATGTCTTACCTTCACCCTTGCCAACAACTTTCCCCCATGGCATCAGCAGAACAACCAGCAGCAGAACTAAACCACATACAACCCATAGCCTGGCTCTTTGCCAATCGCTCCTGCAATAGCTGACAAGTTTATATATCCCGAACACTGCCAAAAGCAACGCCGCACCGAACAACACGCCCTGAACAGGAATAGTACCGAAAAACTTTTTCAATTGTCCCTGCCAAACATACATTACGAACAAAGGAAGCAAACCTATAAACGCCCCTTCGATAAGCAGACAAATATCTTTATAGAATTCTTTGAACCTGCATCTTCGCAAAACCAGTTGAACGATCATATAGACCGCAACCGCTGCTATCACCGAAACACCCGTCGGCTTAAAGAAATAAATATTGATAGCAAACGCCCCGGAAACTATCAGCCATTTCGGCGACCCCTTGAAATATCTTAGCATCACCCCGCACGCTGTGACGATCATACACGCGACCATAAATTGCTCTTTGACGTTACCAAACTTCGCAAAAGGCGGACAGCTCAGATAGAACGCGCACATCACAAGGCTAACACACGCCGCCAGTGACCCGTATATCCTGCGAACCGTATAATACATAAGACCGAACGCCGCGATCTGCATCAGCATTTGTATCAGCTTTGGCCCAAGCTCACTGAAACCGAACAGCCCGACTCCTATCACATTGACCAGAAGCGTAGCAGGCCGAGCGCTTGGGAAAGTATCTACGCCCATCTTTTGGCCGTTAAGAAGACACTTAGCGCTGTAAGCATTTAACGACCCGTCGAACGGGCCGTCTGTCCCGAACTCAAGGAACTTGCCATAACAAAAAGGGATCATCGCAAGAATAACCGCAAATATGATCGGCACGACAGAGCTGCGCGGCCCGGCCTGTTCGACCGTCTTGATATGATGTCTGCTTTTACGACCCATTACATATTTACCTTTAATCGTTAGAAATCTACTGATGAATTGCTAAGGAAACTAAAGCTCTTTTGACTCATATATCTTTTCGATCATATATATCTTTCGATCCTGAGATTCGTGGTATGTACGAACAAGTATCTCGGCAAGTAAACCCATCAATAAGAATTGTATCGCCGTCGTTATCAGAACCGCCGTCAAGGTAAGCAGAGGATTCCTGTTCATCGCAAGATGCCCCGCAGAAATAAATTTCTGATACAGGACAACAAACCCTGTAAAAAACGCACCAAGACCGCTCAACGCGCCAAGACCGCCGAAAACATAGATCGGCTTGGTGGAGAACGACATAAGGAACTTGATCGTTATAAGATCAAGCACCACCTTGAACGTCCGATTCAATCCGTACTTCGTCTTGCCCGTCGTCCTGGCCCGATGATTGACTTCCATCTCTGCCACTTTTTCACCGCTCCAATTCGCAAGCACAGGGATAAACCTGTGCATCTCACCGTAGAGTTTGATCGCCTTGACGGATTCTGATCTGTACGCCTTTAGAGTACACCCGAAATCGTGCAGCCGAACACCCGTTATTTTCGAAATAACCTTATTGGCGATCATCGACGGAAGCCTGCGTGTAAGAAATGTATCGTGCCTTTTCTTTCGCCACCCGCTTACAATGTCATACCCTTCATCGATCTTTTCGAGGAGCCTGGGAATATCGGCAGGATCGTTCTGCAAGTCAGCGTCCATCGGGATTATGATTTTGCCCCTTGCATGGTCAAAACCCGCAGACAGTGCCGCCGTCTGACCGAAATTACCACGAAACCGGATCACCCGAACACGACTGTCACGACCCTGAAGTTCTTTGAGGATAGAAAGGCTGTTATCCGTACTCCCGTCGTCGATAAATATCACTTCACAGCCGTCTATACCCGCCGTCGCATCGACGATCTCGCCATACAGCTTTTCAACACAGTCCTGCTCGTTATAAACAGGCACCACGATCGATAATTCCAATTCCTGCGACTGCTCCATTTAAAGCTCCTGTCTAATACCTTGAACAATCATATAACACTGAACGTAACTTATTTTAGCGTAAAGTGATACCCGACTCAAACCGAAAAATACAGTTGACGGGTCTTTAAACCTTTGCTATAGTGCTTTATCGGCATTAGAGTGCTAAAATTGCTTTAAAATTTTGATTTAGCGGGAAAAAAATGAAATTAAAAAAGACATTCTTAACCATCGTAATCGTCGCAATCGCGTTGACCCTTCAATCTGGATGTCAGGAAAAGACAAAAACCGCCCCTGAACAACAGAAGGTCGAACTGAAAACCACAGCCAAAACCGCTCCGATCGCTAAACCTGTAAAGGCACCTAAGGTTCAAGTCGAAAACCCGGTTGTAGATTTCGGTGTTATGGGACCTAACAAAAGAAAAACAGGTAAGTACAATTTCAAGAACGTCGGACAAGGCATCTTGAAGATCACAAAAATAAGATCCACATGCGGATGCACCGTTCCGGACCCCGTCAAAAAAGAATATGCACCCGGCGAATCGGGAACCATCGCCATAACATACAGATCCTCAACAAGAAAAGGGGTCGAATCCAAACACCTCTACATCGAAAGCAACGACCCGGAAAACCCGAAGTTTGAGCTTACTGTAAAGGCTAACATAAAACTCAGCATTGAGGCAACACCAATCAGGCTCGGCCTCTCTACTCGTCAAAAAGCCATAGTTCCCCCCATTACCATAAAGAGCAAGGATGGAAAACCGTTTGCCATCAGGAGCTTTAGCTGCACAAAGGGCGTGATATCTGCCAAATTCGACTCAACTGTCAGCGCTCTCGAATTCGTTCTTGAACCGATTGTCGATTACGAAAAGCTAAAGGATAATTTAAGAGGTGTCATCAAGATCGCTGTAACGCATCCCTTTACAAAAGAAGTGAGTATCCCGTACGTCACAAAAGCCGAGTTTGAGGTCACAAGACCAAGGATCATCATTCAAAACGCCGAACCCGGACAAACAATTAAAAAAGACCTCTGGATAACAAGCAACTACCAACAGATGGCAGAAGTTGAAACCATCACCATTGAAAAGGGACACATCGAGATTGCCAGCAAGGAAAACAACGGAAATGATCTCAAGATCGTCATAGACATAACCGTACCTCCCAAAAAAGGCAAATCGAGATACTTCTCCGACACGGTCGATATAAAGCTAAAGACCGGCCAAAAATTCAAGGTCAGGTGCAACGGTTTCTATAAGAGAGATATTGAATTATAGATCGCCGGGGTTAAACAATTGGTGACTAAATGAGATCGACAGGCTTTTTTTTTGCAATTGTCTTTTGTATGACGCTAACTGCGGCCATCGCAGCTATAGACGTCTCACGAGGAGATTCCGACGCATCGGAACTAAAAGCAGATCGCAGCGATTTTAACGTCCTGATAACAGGAAACCTACTTAGCGAGTTAAAACCATGCGGGTGTGCCGAAGGGCTGCTTGGAGGGCTTGAAAGAAGAGCGGCTGTCATTTCAAGTTTCAAAAAGGACAAAAGGTTTGTTCTGGATACGGGAACTCTTCTGAAAAAAAGATCAGAGCAGGACTTGATAAAGCTCAGTATCATATTCCAGGCACTTTCCATACTTCAATACGATCTCGTAAATCTCACCGAAGATGACCTTGAAGCAGCGATCGAGCTTGACCTGTTAGCAACCGCTTTTTTCGAATTGATAAGCAGCTCCGAACAGGCCGACGATCACGACATCGTAACCAGGTTTAAAAAGACAGCCACTGTCAAAGGCAAGAAACTGCATATCACCATAATCACTGCCAAGTGCCACACCGAACCATTCGATAACCTCGACGATTATTTTGACAAACAAGACGACCGACTAAGCCTGAACATCCTGATCTCCGACGACTGCGAATCGTCAACGATGGATTACCTTGAAGAGGTCGAAAGTATAGATCTGGTTATATGCCCCGGTTCAACCGACGAGCCGGTAATAATAGATAAGGACAGAAAAAAACCGCTCTTCGTTTCTACTGGTAAACTCGGAAAATACGTCGGCAGACTAGCTGTGAAAATAAAGGGCAACGAACTGGAACTTGACTACTCCAAAATAATCATCGATGAAAAACTACCAGAGGAACCGGAGCTTACACAACTCTACAAAGACTACCAGCAGATGGTAAAAGAAGAAAAACTCTTGGACCGCGTAACCGCAACACCATTCCCAGACGGACTAACATATTTAGGATCCGACACGTGCAAACCATGTCACAGCTACGAATACAAAGAATGGTCAAAGCAAAAACATGCACACGCTTACAAAACCCTCGTGGACGTCGGCTCGCAATATGACCCGGAATGCATACAGTGCCACGTCGTAGGCTTCGCTATAGAATCCGGATTTATCAACGAAAAAAGCGACAAAGGCTTCCGTAACGTCGGTTGTGAGTTCTGCCACGGACCTGGTTCAAGGCACGCCGAGCAGGTTTTATCGGACGAAATAACTCCTTTGACGGTTGACCCGAAAGCTGCCTGCATAAAGTGCCACACCCCCGAGCACAGCCCGGATTACGAGGCACAGGAAAAGGAGTACAGAAAAAAAACTGTGCACTGGAAGGAACAAAAAACATCCCCTAATGTCCAATAATATAGCGGACATCAGGTTAAGTTAGCAACCGTTAAATCCGACAATGAAAATGCGGGTCTGTATCTGCACAAAAATTACTCAGAGAGTATAGTTTAGTATGATCAAAACGCTAAAAATAACTGGGCTTATTGCTGTTTTAGCCGCCTTGGGCTGCGTAGCGATGCTCGCAATGTTCGGGTTAAGGGAGGATCCGAACATACAAAAACTGCTCGCCTCTGAGTCTGTTGTGGATATGTTCAGGAAAAAAAATACGAAGGCATCTTCGAAAAATGAACAGATCTCACCGCTGGTCAAGCAAGCCAAGGCGCTGGCCCTGAGAATAAACCCGCCCCCAAAACCAAAGTCTGTCGCAAAAAAAACGGCAAAAAAAACTGTCCCGGCAGCAAAAAAAAGACCAACACCAAAAACTGCAACGGTCAGCACAAAATTCAAACTCGTCGCAACCTGCAAGTATGAAGATCAGCCGGAAAAATCAATGGCACTTCTCAATCTGCCCGCAAAGGGGTTAAAATGGTACCGTCAGGGACAGGAAATTAATCACCTTGTAATACAGCGGATAAATGACAGAAACATCGTGCTATATAAAGACGGCGCCGAAAACAGCATCGCAACGATGCCGGTTGAAAATAAAAAATCTCTTTTAAAGAGCGATTCCGCAAAACCAGCCGGCACCATCCCGCAGATACCCGAAAATTCTAAATTCCCAACGGAAATATTTGAAAAGTTAATAGGGCAGGCAAAGGATCAAGAGACCGAAACTCCCAAACTGCAAACAGTGAAACCGGGATTAAGAAGCTTCGGCAAAACCGCTTCGAGAACTGTCAGAAGAAAAGCTCCAACGCCAAAACCAATTGCTGAGGAAGAAAAAAAAGAAAATCTTGAAAATACTATCTCGAATCTAAAACGCATCATGTCAGAAAACAAGGATCAATCGCAGCAGAAAGTAAACGAAACTTTCAAAAGACTTCTCAAAACACTCGAGTCTGAAAAAGACTCTGGACCCGCAAAATAACCGATAAAACCGCCTCAAGGTCCCATAATAATTTTTCTAACAAAAAACAGCGGAACTTTTATGCCTCTTCCATGTCTTAATATAAGGAGATGTGGACATATTCCAAGATTGTTTGTTTATGACCGGAAAACTGCTTTTTTGACGCACCTAAATATCCGATAACCAATAGGATATACATTTGGTACGGGTATAGGCATAGCCGATACAAAGCTTGTCAATGCCTAAATGAAGTATTTATTATTGGACGTGGAGTACAACATGCGAACAAAATATGATTTATTTTTAAAAAACAAATTTACCAGCCGCACACGGGCACTATGTATCTGCCTTTTGCTGCTGAATTTCACAACAGCTTTTGCCGCAGGCGATGCCGATCACTCGGTGTTCAGGAACAGGCTATACAAGCTAAAGCACATCTCTGCCGAAGATGCGGGACGTTTCCTCGTAGACATGAACATCGGCAACCAGGTAAAGATCATGTCGAACAACTCCATGATGGTAAGCTCCGATGACCCCGCCGACCTGACCAGAGCCTCCAGCATACTTGAGCTTATTGACTCCCGATATCCATACACTATGGAGGTGCTCGCAGATTCGCCGGACTTTGAAACGATGCCTTCGATAGAAGAGATCGAAGCAAAGCTCGTATATCTTTCAATCGGGACGTTCAGAAATCCACCGTCCGACAAAGCAAAAAAACTGGCTATTATAGACATGCACGGAACAAAACTTGTTGCCATCGCCCCGCCGGAATATATTCAGAATATAAAAGAAATTATAAGCCCGCCAAAGGGCGATAAAGATATGCTTGACGAATTCGAAGAAGAAGTTGACGAAAAACTGAGAAAAGTAACCGCAAAAAAACCAAAAACAGAATTGATCTACGAAGACGATAAATCAGAGAAAGATAAAGCTTCTACAGACAAAGCATCTGTATCTCACAAGGTCGATCTCAAGAGAGATACCGAAAAATCCGAAAAATTGGATTTCCCCTTTAGCACCACAGAACCGCTTGACATGCCGCAGGGTGAAAAAGAGCTTGAGCTTACGCTTACACTTCCGGAAAAGGTAGAAGTGATCGCCCTCCTCGAACTCGTCGGAAAGCAGCTCGGCCTGAACTACATCTACGACGCCAAGGAGATAAAAGGCGACGTAATGCTGAAGGTTCACGATGGAAAGATAAAGGTAAAAGACACGTATGCTCTGCTCGAATCGGTACTAAGGTTCAGGGGCTTTGTTATGACAAGACGGGGAAATCTCGTAACCATCGTTCCAATTGCGAAAGCGCTCAGTTTCGACCCGACACTTAGAAAAACCGGCGATGAAATTCAACCCGGAGACGTTATTGTAACAACCGTCTTTAAACTGGATAATATCTCAACCCAAACAGCACAAAACCTGCTGCAAGGCATGAAGCTCGGTATGACGTTTAACCCAATAGCAGAAACTAAAACGCTTATCGTAACCGGATATGCATACAGAATGGAGCGTATCGAACAGATACTAAAGATGGTTGACGTAGCCGGAAAACCGTTAAACATTCGCTACAGACAGCTAAAATACACCGTAGCTGACGATCTCGCTCCCAAGGTACAGACGCTCGCTGGAAAGCTCGGAACCGTCTCAATATCAATCGCAGCGCCTGTAGCTGCACCAGTGAAAAAACCTACATCAAGAAGGACACCTGTGAGACCTCCAACGCCAAAAGCTAAAGCACCCGCACCCGGTGAAACCGGTGTATATCTTGAGACCGACACAAGGACAAACAGGATACTCATGATCGGAAAGAAAGCCGACCTCGACATCATTGACGGCCTGATAGACATACTAGACATCGAAAAACAGGACAGAAGAACAATTAAGGAATACGAAATTCAATACGTCGACCCAATAGAGGTTCTCGAAACCCTAAAAGAGGTAGGCGTAATATCGACAGTACCGTCGTCAGGTTCGAGATCACGCACGCCGTCAAGAACCACAAGAACAACCACCACAAAAACATCGACCGCGACGACCACAGACGACACCGATCCGCTAACAGACGAACCGCAAATTTCAATACTGGGAGCCACAAACTCGCTGCTGATCAACGCAACCGCCGAACAGCACGAAAAAATAGCAATGATCATCTCACACGTAGACAGACAACTCGATCGCGCCTCTACACCTTATGTTGTCTACTCGCTCGAGAATCAGGATCCCGAAAAGCTTGAAGAGATACTTACACAGTTGATCGAAAAAACTAAAAAAGAAGCAAGGTCAAAGGACCCCAAGGCCCAGACAAAAACAACCGCATCCGCAGCACCGGGCCTGTTTGAAGAAGACATGTATGTCATAGCGGACCCCGCCACATATTCGCTCATTGTCTATGCTGACAAAAAGAACCAACAGTGGATAAGCGATATCATCGAAGAACTCGACCAATACAGACCGCAGGTACTCCTTGATGTAACTTTAGTTGAAATAAGCAAAGATAACGAGTTCAACCTGGATCTTGATATAGTATCAAAATATCCTAATTTCAGACCCGGCACCCAGATGGATTTCCTTGGGTCACTCCTTGGAAGTCCTGGCTCTACCACATTCTTCCCCTCCAAGCAAATTACTGAAGGACGTTCCGCAAGTGGCTCAGGATCTGTATTCTTTGCCGACAATCATATCCAGGCATTATTGGAATTAATGGATGAAAAGAAATATGGCAGGATATTGGCAAGACCTTCACTGCTCGTAAGAGACAATGAAGATGGTGAGATCAAAACAGAGAAAACCATTTATGTTGGTGAGGAAAAAACCAGCACACTAACCAGTGAAGGGGGTTTCTCTGAAAACACTGATATCACTTTTAAAGATTACCAGTCTGGTATCACTCTTACTATTACCCCTCATATTGCTTCTAAGTCTCTACTACAACTCGACATTGAATTAGACAGAACTGACTTTGACCCTGCTGATACCGGCCAAGTAACAATAGGAGGAAAAACAGTACCCAAGCCGCTTGATAAAGTAAGCAGCCTTATCACCACAACAGCTATTCTTCCTGATGGGGCGACAATTATCCTTGGCGGTATTGAAACAATAACACAAACAAAAGGCGTCACAAAAATACCGCTTCTTGGAGACATCCCAATTATTGGAGCTCTTTTTAGGGGTATCGATGAATCTGACGAACAAAGTAAGTTATACGTATTTGTAAAAGCTAATATAATATTGCCTGGCGATGAACTTACCGGCAAATCTGACATAGAAAAAATCTCAATGAAAAAACGCCGTAACTTTGAAGAAGCTGAAGCCAGGTTCCAAGCTCTTCAAGAATTCCCTGGAATAGAGCAGAAACCGCTTGATCCAATTAAAATACTTGAAGACGATGACTATCTAAAAGAATTAAATCACGAGTAGCACAAGACTCTTAAAGAGGACGAACCAATAAAATAATATTGCGTATGTAAAGCTCGCTTGATGAAAGATTTACTTATAAAAACTGCAGAACGCACCGGCATCGTAGACGCCGAGGCTCTTGCCAAAACATTCGATGCCGACACCGCCGATCCGCGCGGTACTGACGAGATCCTCTTTTCCTCGACAACATTCACCGAGGACGAGGTACTAAAGCTCTTCGCAGAGGCTCTCGCCATAGACTATCTCTCGGAGTTAAAAGCCAAAGACGTCCCCGAGCTCTTCATCGAAAACGTCCCAGCCACCTACGCCCAGCACCATTTCCTCATCGGGACAATGAACGAAGGCGACACCGAGCTTACCGTCGTAAGTTCCAAGCCGCTCGACACCTCACCGCTGGACAACATCTCCAGGATGACCGGCATGCCCACAAAGCCTGCCCTCGCTTCACGCGCGACGATCACCGCCATCATCGACGTCGCCTACGAACAGAAGAACACCGTCATCGACGAAGTCGCAGAAGAGCTTGACAGCCAGAACCTCGACCATCTCATCGACGAAGTGCAATCATCCGACGACCTCCTCGACGTCGTAAACCGACCGCCGGTCATACGCCTGGTAAACGACATACTCTTCCGCGCCCTACAGCTAAGAGCATCGGACATACACATACACCCGTACGAAACAAAAATACAAATACGCTACCGCATCGACGGAATTCTATACGACACACTAAGCCTAAACCGCAACGTGCTCTCACTGATCATCTCGCGCATAAAGGTCATGGCAGGCATGGACATCGCAGAACGCCGCATGCCCCAGGACGGCAGGTGTTCCGTTCGCCTCGGACAGCGTGAGATCGACCT
>JAGLHQ010000170.1 GCA_023143375.1 Planctomycetota bacterium | reverse complement strand
GGCCTGATAAGCCTCGACAAGCTTGGGCTTGCAAAAAACGAGCTCGAAGGGTTCGACAAGCTCATAAACCGTTCGCACGGAGTCATCTTCGTAACAGGACCGACAGGCTCAGGAAAAAGCACAACTCTATACGCCGCACTTAACAGGATCGACTCGACCGTAAAGAACGTAATGACCGTCGAGGACCCCATAGAATACCAGCTCCCAAGCATCAGTCAGATGCAGGTCGCATCGAAAAAAGGTGTAACTTTCGTAAACGCACTAAGGCACATACTAAGGCAGGACCCCGACGTCATAATGATCGGCGAAGTACGCGACGAGGAAACAGCCGCAACCGCGATACAGTCATCGCTAACCGGACACCTCGTTTTCAGCACACTTCACACCAACGATTCCGCAGGAGCTGTCTCCCGCCTACTCGATTTCGGCGTCGAGCCATATCTCGTAAGCTCATCCCTGCTTGCGATAATGGCACAAAGACTACTAAGAAGGATCTGCACAGAATGCAAACAACCGTACGAACCGTCCGCGCACGAGCTAAGAGAAATAGGACTCGCTTCCGTTGACCCGGATGCCACTTTTAACATCGGTGCCGGATGCGACAAATGCTTCAACACCGGATACAAGGGACGAGTCGGAATATACGAACTGATGATATTGAACGAAGAGATCAGGGAACTCATATACGCCAAGGAAAGTGCAGGAACAATAAAGAAAAAAGCTATCGAAATGGGCCTCCAAACACTAAGAATGGACGGCGCCAGAAAAGCAGCACTGGGAATTACAACAATAGCAGAAGTACTAAGAGTAACGCAGGCAGACTCTGTTTAATTTATTATTTACTATTGAATATTGACTATTTGTATAAACATCAGAATTTAGTGTTCTGTAAAATATAGCTTCTCAAAGCCCCGAAGGGACGAAAGAAATACCTTTTAATCCAGCCATAGGCTGGAAAGTTTTGATCATTAGAATCTGTTGTTTTGTCATTCCTGCGAAAGCAGGAATCTATATCGTACAATTAAAACTTGCTTTGCATAGCCAACTAATGAATCAAGTGGTTATCTGCCTTAAGGCAGTTTGAATTTAGGATTTGGAGCTTAGGATTTAGTGCTTTAAAATAATCAGTATAATCTGTGAAATCAGTGGATAAAAAATAATAACTAATAATTAATAAATCGGAAAAAAATGCCTCGCTTTAACTATACGGCAATTGATCAAAACAAAAAAACGGTCAAGGGAACTGTCACCGCTGAAAGTTCCTACGCCGCCAGAAAGCACCTCCGTAACAAGGGCCTTCACCCCACTAATATCAAAGAAGTAAAAGGCGCCGCCGGCGGAAAAAGGATAACACTTTTCAAAAAACGAAACGTCTCACAGGTAGCCGAGTTCACCAAGCAGCTCTCCACAATGCTCGGAGCGGAGATCAAACTGACAGAAGCCCTCTCGGTACTCATTCAGCAGGTATCGGATGCCAATCTCAAAAGCACCGTCACAGACATACGCGACCGAGTCGTATCGGGAGAATCTTTCGCTGACGCACTTGGCGACCATTCGGAATATTTCGACGTCATATACGTCTCAATGATGCGAATCGGAGAGGTGACAGGAACACTCCCAAACTCGCTCTTAACAATTGCGAACTTCATGGAAAAAAGGCAGCGAGTAGAATCGAAAATGGTAACCGTCATGATATACCCGATGATACTGCTTACTGTTTGCCTCTTTGCTGTGATCTTTCTGACCATCAAGGTCATACCGGTCATCGCAGAACAAATACAAAAAACCGGACAGGAAATACCAGGCATCACAAAGTTCCTGCTAAACGTAAGCAGCGCACTGACAAGCTGGTGGATATTCGTTATCATTGGAGCTATTGGATTAACAATTTTCGTACTGAAGAAATTTTTTACCACAGAAAAAGGTGCATACATAAAGGACAAAACACTCCTTTCGCTGCCCGTCTTCGGACCGCTGTTAAAACAGAGAATCGTCGCAAGATTCGCTTCGACACTTTCCACACTGTTAGGATCGGGCCTCTCAGTAGCAGAATCGCTAAAGGTCGTCGCAGACGTAACCGGAAACTCGATAATGACCAAAGCCGTAAAAAAGGCAAGAGACAGGATACTATCCGGTGCAGACATCGCAACACCCCTAAAAGAATCCGGAGTCATAGACCCCGCAGTCGCACACATGGTCTCGGTTGGTGAAAAAAGCGGAGAACTGGAAAAAATGCTGAAATCCATAAGCGACAATCTCGACTCATCGTCTGATATCGTCATAGAAAGGCTAAGTTCTGCGATAGAGCCTGTCATTATTGTTGTAATGGCGATACTGGTCGGTATAATCGCCTATGCGACCTTGCTGCCTATTATTAAATTCTCCGCAGGTCAGCCGTAAAAAAACTATAACTTTTGATAGGAGTAAAAATGAAAAGAACGAAAAAACAATTTAGAAACGCTTTCACACTCGTAGAAGTAATGGCAGTACTTATCATACTCGGTCTGCTCGCTACAGTCGCCGTCACAAACTTCATGGGAAAAACTGATCAGGCAAAAGTCACAACTACAAAGGCAAACTTAAAAGTCCTTAATGGACAGGTACTGTCTTTTAAAATGGACACCGGAAGATACCCTGAAGAAGAAGAAGGACTTTACGCACTCATAGAAGAACCAACTGACGTCGAAGGATGGCAGCCTGGCGGATACCTCAACTCAACTGAATTACCGGTTGACGGATGGGGAAATGATTTTATATTTCAACGGGACCCCGAAAGCGGAAAAGCTTTCGTGATCATCAGCTACGGTGCCGACGGTGAACCCGAAGGCGAGGACTACAATGCAGATCTATACAGCACAGACGCATACTAATAATCGACTGCAAAACATGTACAAATATAATACCGTAAGCAAAAAGGCGCTTGTGCTAACTGAGCTTATAGTTGTTATTATTGTTTTTGCACTGATGGTCTCGCTCGTCGGAATAAACTTTTCAGGAACGGTCACCAGGAGACAGTTTGTAAAACAAGCGAATGAATTTGTAGACATTATTAAAAAAGCGATCACAGCCTCCGCAGAAGGAGGAAAAAGATATGCCATAATACTTGACTTCGACGAACAAACCTATGTACTGAAAGAAATAACACAACTCTATGAAGAGGTAATACACGACGAACAAACACCGACGATGATAACAGGTTTCTTCACCAGGCAGTGTCAACTCGATTACGTGATCTTTGACGATGGCTTCGATTCGAGAGAACCCATGGAAGGAGGAACAGAATACCTTTCCGGAGTAAGCTTTTACACCGGAAAGTCAGGACTAGACTACGGCGGACATATCGTCCTGCTCGATTACGATGGAAACCCATACTCGATAATACTAAACCGCCTAAGCAGGACCGTAGAAATCCTGTCAGGCGAAGATTATGAAATAGCGGAACCGATATATAGAGATGACCTGCCATTCTAATAAAATTAAATTAGCGAAATATAACCGTAGGGCTTTTACGCTCATAGAAGTCGCCGCTGCCGTGATGCTGCTTGCATTCATAGCTGCTTCCGTACTGACCGTCATGAACCGCTGCATCGCCGCTGTAACCGACTCCAGAACAAGAACAGAAGCTTTCGAGATCGCAAGAGAAAACATGGAACACCTCCTCGCCGCAGACAAAGCCGCAGAAAAAACGGAATTCGGAATATCCGAAACAAACCCGGACATACAATGGGAAACTGTTATAGAAACGTTCACAGAACCCGTAACATACACAATGTGGCTCCAAGCCGTTTGCTCCGCATCATACACCGATAAAGATGGAGAAATACAATACGTAGAATTTAAGCACTGGCTCTCGGAAATATCAAAAACAATGCAAAAAAAGATAGAAGAGCAAAACGAAAAAGAACTAGAGATGATGGAAGACTCCGAAGAGGCGATCAAACTCCTTGAAGATGAATACAAAAAAAATCTCGCAAATGCTCTTGGCATAGATCCTGATGAAATTGATAACTTCGACATCCCAGAATTGGAAAAAATAGCCGAAGACGAAGGAATTGACCCCGAACCCATAAAAAAAATAGAACCGGAACCGGAAGATGAATACAAAAAACCGGGAACACACGACCCTTCAAAACCTATTGGACCTGGAAACTGGCCCCCAGACTGGTCTCTGGACCAGATCCTTAAATGGCTACGCGAACATGGATACATGAAATAAAACGATGGAAACAACAACTACAATTAGATATAAAGTCAAACCGGCATTCTCGCTGATAGAGACCATCACCGTTCTCGTCATCTCTGCGCTGGTACTTATCACCGCGATAAACATTTACACTAGTGTAAGAGCTGCCGCCGCTTCCGTAGAGAACTACATCGTAAAAAACGAACTGCCAAACGAAATACTCCAACGGCTCGCAGAGGATATCGACCGGCTGGCGATCCCCGGATTCGACA
>JAGLHQ010000017.1 GCA_023143375.1 Planctomycetota bacterium | reverse complement strand
ATTATGATCTCGGCCATGCAGGTCATACCTGTCCTGAGCGAATCGTCGCTACTATCGAGATATATTTCGGCATTATAAACCTGTAAGTCTGGATTCATCCACCTTCGCTGAGCATCCGGAAGCGGGGCGATCTTGGCAACTTTCCCGCTAAACTCCTTGCCGTCAAGTGCGTCTACGGTTATCTTAGCTGGAAGCCCGATCCTTACCTTATCAAGGCTCGTTTCATGTATGCCAACCTCGACCTTAGAGCTTGAAGTTGTCGGTAAATATATCAGTTCTTCGCGTTCGCGTACCTCACGTCCTTCGTCAAGCGGTTCCTCGTTACCACGCCATCCGGGCTTTGCGCTTGTTGCATATATAACCAATCCTTCACCAGGAGCGTATATCTTCGTCTTTACGATCTGCTCTTCCAGCTTTTCAAGTTTCGACGTTTGACGCTTATGCTCCGATTCCTTTGCGCGCAAGTCAACCTCTGCCTGAACAACATCCGATATTGCTTCACGTTCAGCTATTTCAAGATCGACCCGTCTCTGGTTGACGTCGCTTTCAAGCTGCGCGATCCTTCGCTTTTTGGTATAGTCCTCAAGAAGTGAAAGGTTGTTTTCGGCGATCTCAAGATCGACCTTGTCCTTGTTCGCCGCTAGCTGATCGGTCTGTAATTCTGTTTGTGATATGAACTTTTCGCTAAAAAGCCGTTTGGACCATTTCAGTTTTTCCTCGGAACGGGCAACTCTCTCCTTGGCAAGCTGTATATTGGATTCTGCTTTTTTAAGTTCGTTGGGGTACTCGCCTTTGATATATTTTTCAAGGTCCTGTTTGGCGAATTCAAATTTAAGTTTTGCTTTATCGACATCGCTTTTGGATCTGTTCTTAGCGACTGCAAGGTTCTCGCGTGCCCTGATGAATGTTGCCTCGGTATTTTGCACACGTATTTCCTGATCGATCTTTCGGTCTACAAGAGTGCTGCCGTCAAGCTCGACCAATAGTTCGCCTTTTTTAACGCGTGTCCCTTCGTCGATTATGTACAGAATAGAAACTCTGCCTTCTACCTCGCTCTTTAATATTTCCTGATCGCGTGCCTTGATCGTACCCGATTCCATAACGCTTATTGTTAACGGCCCACGCTTAACGGCAAACGTTGATAGATTCTTCGCCGCACTGTTGCCGTCATCTGACGAACCAAGCAAAAACATACCACCTGCACCTATGGCAATAACAATAAACAATATTATGATCAGCGATTTATTTTTCATTTTTCTATTCCCAAATTAATCTTTTATTTCTCTCTGATATACTAAAGGGTCTCCGGCGTGTATTCATGCCACAACCCCTTTTCATTTACAACCAACACTCCCATATCCCGCTGAAGCTCAAGTTCTGCGATACGATAGTTAACGATCGCACTTGTAAGAGCGTTCTGAGCACCCAGCAATGACTCCTGTGCATCCAGAAGGTCCAATATCGGTGCACGACCTGCTTCAAGGAACAGGCTTACGCTACTGACACGCTTCTCTGCGAGCTTAACCGATTTCGTCTGGATATGTACGGTCTGGCGCGTTTTAAGCAGATTGCGAAGCTTGTTGCGTACACTAGACTTTATACTGTCTTCCAGACTTTGTGTTCTGCGTACAGTTTTCTCCAGACTGATATATGCCTTGCGGTAATTATTACGCTCTGCCGTTCGTTCAAATGCAGGATCAAAAGTAAGAAACGCAGAATATATTCCCTTGTCGGTACGTATTTTGTTTTCGCCAGAACCGCCTACCCTCGCCGAACCGCCGATGGTAAGTTCTGCTCGCAGCCTGTCAGCCAGAACGACGATATTTCTTTGGCTGTCATATACCTCGCCCTGGCTTTTACGAAGATCAAGCCGGTTTTCGAACGCAAGCTCTATCGCCGCCAATTCGTCGATTTCAAGCGGGCCGGTGTTTTCCATGTCTGCTCCTACCAGCACAACCTCTGAGTCGGCGCTGAAGCCTTCTTCATCTTGTGTTTTCTCGTCTTGCATTTTAGAAAGAAATACTTCCACCCGTTCGGTGAGACCATTAAGTTCTAAGCGATCAAGTTCTATATTCGCATCTATCGGAAGCCCCAATAGATTTTTAAACGAATCAAGGGCTCCTTTATGATTTTCAACGGCACTTATCCAATTGTTTCTTGCGCTAAGTTCATTCTGAGCAGCGCGGTCAACATCTATCTCTTTCACCAGCCCGGCATCGGCTCGCCTTCGGGCAAATATCGCAGATGTTACCAGCATGCGATAGTTTTCCTCGCTGTTCTTTACGCTGTCAAGCTGACCCAGAACTTTTAAATAACTGCTTGCCACGCTCACTGCATAAGTTTTTTTGAATCTCTCAAAATCGTATATCCTATATACAACCTTGCGTTGCGCCTGCGTAAGCGACTCGGTTACGATGTGTTTGCCGCTGCCGCGGAGCAGGGGGATGTTTATTGACGTGTCAGCACTGGAACCGAATGAAGAATTGCCGTCTGGTGTTAAAAGGTTTGCGATCGCCATTGTAATTCCGAATGTTGCTGTTGCGCCATTTTCGAACTTACGCTTTAAGCTGAGATCGGCTGATGTTTCCGTAGAGTTTACATTATCATCGCCGGTCATATCTCTGTCAAAATCGGTTCTAAGGCGATTGTCTGTAAATTGAAGTCGAAAATCGTTCGCCGTAAGATCAAGGTCAAGAGCTGCTTCAAAAATATTTTCTTTATTGTTTTGGTAATCGAAGCTGTTTTGTGCGCCTATCTGCAAAGCCTCGTTAAGGGTAAGCTTTACGGGCTTATTGGGCTCTAGTACCACGACAGGATCAAGCGGATTTTCCTGCCATGTTGGATAATCAGGTTCGGGCCAATGTGCGATCTTTTCAAGCTGATCGGTTCCCAAAGACTCAGGCCCTGCGTATGGAAGCTTTTGCTCTTTGATCAGGCGCCGACGAAGTATTGTGCTTGGCCGTTCGATACGGATCGGATAGTGTTTGCCGATCGCATCGATCTGCTTTTGCATGATAACCTCAGCGGCAATTTTGTCTGCTTCGGTTCGGTATTCTTCGGGTTTTTGACAGCCGCCCAAAGCAAATACTAACACCCCCAGCAGAAATGCTACGGCGGTGTGTTGGATTTTTGTAATTATTGTTGTTTGCTTTTTCATCTTACCTTTTAGAAGTTACTTACTGCTTTCCATACCTTATTTATTCGTGTATTGCAAGTCGTTAATATTTAAGCTATAACCGAAGCCAGTCCTTTAGATGTACAAATTCCATACTCCATCTTCGTCAATACCAACAAGGGTTTTAACGAACTTTCGCCTTTTATTCATCTTAAACAGGCATATCTGAACATATTACACTAATTCTCTCAGGCAAAAGTGAGCCTCTCCTCGCTTACACCCGGTCTGCAACACTATTATAGACGATTTCATGCTGATAAATGTTACAAAAATGTTGAAAATTGCTCAAAAAACAGGATTTTTATGAAAAAAACAAAAAAAGCCGCAAAACGATGAATAAATCACTTACAACATGACCTAGTCACTGGCACTACGATACAAACAGGGGTGTGGTTTGATTAAAACTTTGAGTGATTACAGCTTTCTCCATTTTTTTCCATCATTTTGGATCAGGGCGTCTGCCTGGGAGAAGCTTTCGACACCCGCGGGATAGGTGAAAGGTGTCATTTTTTCAGTTTTCCATTTTTCCAGCAATGGCGTAACCAGTGACCAGCAGACCTCGACATCGTCCTGACGTATGAACAACGTCTGATCTCCGGTCATGCAGTCCAGGAGCAACCGTTGATATGCCTCGGGAGCCCTGGTTCCGAACAAATCAGCGTAGTTGAAGTTCATGCGCAGCGTACTGATGCACATTTTCGATCCGGGTCTTTTTGCCTGGAAGCTTAGCTCGATGCCTTCGTTGGGTTGTATCTTCAGTATCAGGACGTTGGCGGGCAGTTCATCGATTCCGAAACAACTGAACATCGAGTGGGGGACGTTCTTAAAACTGACTGCGATCTCGGTAACTTTCTTTTTCATTCTTTTTCCGGTTCTAAGGTAGAACGGTACGGATTTCCATCGCCAATTGTCGATATACATTTTTGCAGCGATAAAAGTTTCTGTTGTCGAGTCTTCGGTTATGCCTTCCTCGTCTTTGTATCCGCATACGTCCTTGCCGTCGATCTGCCCTGCGGCGTATTGCCCTGTAACGATATTGCGTGACCATGCATCGAGATCGAGCGGACGGATGCACTCAAGCAGCTTAACTTTTTCGTTCCGAATATGATTAGCCTCAAACGACGCGGGCGGTTCCATAGCGACCAGCGAAAGCATACCCAGCATGTGGTTCTGGAACATGTCCCGTACAGCCCCTGACTGGTCATAGTATCCGCCGCGATGTTCTATGCCGAGAGATTCTGCGATAGTGATCTGAACGTGATCGATGTATTGAAGGTTCCAGACGGGCTCGAAGATTGCGTTGGCGAAGCGGAACATCAAAATATTCTGAACGGTTTCTTTTCCGAGATAATGATCGATACGGTAGACCTGCGACTCGTCAAAGCATCGCAGTATTATGTTGTTAAGCTCTTTGGCACTGTTTAGGTTCCTGCCGAACGGTTTCTCTACTATCAGGCGGACTTTTTGGACGAGATCCTTGTTTTCCTTGCAGGACAGGCCGGACGAACATAGATTCTGAACGATCACGGGATATATCTGCGGCGGAACGGATAGATAAAAGATGTGATTTCCATCGACATTGTTTTTTTTGTCAAGATCGGCGACCTTTATTTTTATGCTTTTGTAGAACGACGGATCGCCGTAGTCTCCGTTTATAAAATATATTCTGCTTAGAAAATCTTCGCACCGGCTGGGCTCCTTGCAGTCTTCAGCTAAAATATCCTGACATGTTTTTCTGTACTCACCATCGCTGATATCTTTTCTGCCACATCCGATAAAGTAGAATTTTTCCGAAAGCAGCTCCTGGGTGTATAAGGCGAAGAGGCTGGAGAGAAGTTTTCTCTTGGTAAGATCGCCCGATGCTCCGAATACGATCATGCCGCACGGATCGCCGGGTGTTTCGGTACAGATCAATTCATTTTTACTTATCGACGGAGTTATTTCCGGCATCTTTCTTCCATGATAAGATCCTTAATAAGAATAATTTTAATACGCCAACAGTTTATGCTGAACGCTCAGGATAGTCTATCAGGAAAATCCTTAGGTGAAAGAGGCTTGTTGCAAGTTTTTTTTCAGATACTTGCAATTGAGTCTGTAAATCTGTAAACTGTCGGGCTGATTTAATTTCGCGCTCGTAGCTCAGGTGGATAGAGCGCCAGTTTCCTAAACTGGAGGCCGCAGGTTCGAGTCCTGCCGGGCGTATTGTCATATCTTGCATCAAAACACCTCTTTTTATGCCGCTTATCGGACGATTTTGCCATTTTTCATAGCTTAAATCCCTAAGAAATTTGCTTTTGAGGCGAATTATACCTGTTTACCTCTTAGCCAGAGACTTAGGTTATATCAAGCCGATATATTTCCGAAAATATACTGATATAGTTTTTGACGGATGGTTCGTGTCCGCAATACATTAAAAGGAGATATATGAGTACGGCAAACAATCTGAAAGTGTGCAAGTTAGCCTCCCGATCGATCTTGACGAACTTAAAGATCAATTCCTTGTGAAGCTTTAATGGAGTTGATGGATGTTTTCCTGCCAGATGGCGGTGAATGAAAGCGATTTTGAAAATATGACATTGGTCTATGATGATGTCGCCTTGAAGTTCGATATACCGAGAGATTATCTGGGCAATTTAGATATAACGGAAATTTCCGATTAGAGAAAGTATATGGATCAATTAATTCAATTAATCAGTAAAAACGAAGACTGGCTCATTAAGCGGGTTCTCGGATACGCCAAGAAGCTTGGATATGCTAAGTATACATCTACGCACCAGGAATACTGGCGATTGTCTATTTCAGGTTTTTCAGGATCACTGGTTAAAGGGATTGAACTATATAATGACATTCCTGAACTTGGTCCGGATGAAAATTTTGAGGACGATCCGTTAACAGATTTTGGCTGTGTCGAAGCCAAAAAATACAGACAGCGTGGGATAACCCTTTCGATGTTTCTTGGGCTGATGAAGTATTACAAGCAGAGCTATATCGATCTGGTGGAGGATAAATGCAAAGCAAAGGATAAAGAGAACTGCAAACTGTTTCTTGAGCGATGCTTCGACAGAATAGAGATAGCGTTTTGTCAGGAATGGGCGAAAATAGACGACCAAAAGTTATTTGAAGAATTGCAGGGTACAAATCGGTCACTTACTAATGAAAAGAATTTATACCTTACCTCATTTGAAAGTTTTCAGGAACCTGTGATCCTGCTGGATAAGCAAAGCAATGTAATAAACTTTAACCAGGCAGCTTCGCAGCTTATCAACTACGATCTGCCGGAAAATTATTCAGAACGCAGCACCTTGCAGAACAAAAAATCTTTGGTAATCGGCAAGCACATAATGGAACTTTTCCCATGGGTTTTTGGAAATGTCGTCCAGTTTGATAAAGACCTATACGAGGGGGATCTTTCGGTATGCGAAGCAGAGATCGATGGTCATCGAAAGTATTTTGAGATCAAGTGTTCGGCGATGCAGGATGTCAGCGAGAAGTTTGTCGCTTCTATCATAATACTTCGCGATATTACGCTCCGTAGAGAAGCGGCGATGGCACTTAAAGAAAACGAACGGGTTCTTAAGAGTATTTTTCGTGCGGCACCGACCGGTATTGGGCTGATCTTTGACCGAACATTTAAAAAGGTCAACGATGCGATGTGCCAAATGATTGGTTATAGCCGGCAGGAACTCATCGAGAAAAATGTTCTTATGGTTTATCCAAGCCAGCAAGAGTATGATCATGTCGGAGATATCCAGGATGAACAGCTTTTCCAGAAAGGTGTTAGTGTGATCGAGACCAAGTGGAAACACAAAGACGGTAGAGTAATAGATGTTCTGTTGTCTTTGTCACCCGTTGATGTTTCCGATGTTAACGCCGGCGTTACTTTTACAGCTTTGGACATCACCGAACGTAATCGTACCAGGGAAAGCATTAAAGCTATATTTGACGCCGCTCCTGTCGGCATGCTTATGCTGGGAGAAGGAGCCGTTATAAAGCAGGCCAACTTCTCCGTTGCAAAAATGCTTGGAAAAGAGATCAAGGAGCTAGTCGGTATTTCGCTGGGCGATGGTTTAAGCTGTGTCAGTGTTGCAGAGTACAGCTATCAATGCGGTCAGG
>JAGLHQ010000169.1 GCA_023143375.1 Planctomycetota bacterium | reverse complement strand
TTTACCGCAATGGGTAATTTGATAGATTCGCTGAATCGGAAACGGGAACTCTTCTATAATACGCTCAAGAAAGAGTAATACCAGTCCGCATAAAAAAATGCGCGCCATGAATTTAAGACTTGCGCTATCATAAATAAACTTCATAATAGGCTTAATCAGAACATGTTATTTTGAGGAGTCTGTTATGAAAGTTGAATTGTATCACACGAGTGCCGACCTGAAGCAGTTGTTTCGCAAAGAAAAGGATGCCCGCCTGGCCACCCGCATTCGCGCGGTGTATTTGGCACTCATGGGAAAATCCGCCCCTGACATTGCCGCCTTGCTCGGCTATCGTCGTCGGACCATTCAAAACTGGGTTTATGCCTATAACCGGCGTGGATTAGAGGGGTTGCAGGAGACCCCTGGGCGTGGCCAGCGATGTAAACTCAATATCGATCAACTTCAATGGCTGCGTCAGCGTCTTGAAGAAGGTCCGCCTCCGGAATCCGGCCTCAGCGTTTTTCACGGTAAGGACATCCAACTGTTGATTCATCAGCAATTTGGGGTGACCTATCACCTGCATTCTATCTATAAACTCCTCCATCGGTTGGGCTACAGCTATGTCTCATCACGGCCGGAGCACCCGAAAGGCGACCCGGAGGCACGTGAGACCTTTAAAAAAAAGTCGTTGATCAGATCCGGCAATTCCGTGCTGATAATCCTGGAATGAAGGTTGAGGTTTGGTTTCAGGATGAAGCCAGATTTGGCCAGCAGGGAACATTAACGCATCAATGGGCAATTCGGGGAACCCGTCCGACGGCGTGGCGGCAAACTCAATATGAATATCTATATGTCTTTGGAGCAGCCTGTCCCCAAACCGGCCAAACTGTCGGACTGTCAGCACCTTATCTCAATACCGACACGGTCAATGTGTTCTTTGAGCAATTCAAAAAAGAAGTCGATCCCGATGTCCATGTGTTCATGATCTGGGACCAGGCCGGCTTCCATACATCAAAGAAAGTAAAGGTTCCTGGCAATGTGACGATCATCCCGCTGCCGCCGTACTCACCACAACTGAACCCGATCGAAAAGCTCTGGCAGTATTTGCGTCAACATCATTGGTCTAATCGCGTCTATGAGGGATATGATCATTTGAGGCAGGCTGTTAATGATGTCTGGCCCAAGGTGTGTCTGAAACCTGAAAAAATCAAATCAATCTGCAGAGCAAAATATGTCGAACGCGCATTTATTTAGGGGGATTGGTATAA
>JAGLHQ010000168.1 GCA_023143375.1 Planctomycetota bacterium | reverse complement strand
GCTCGGCCTTTAAGATAAGCTCATTGTCAATATTCGGCTCATTCTCCCAAACATCCAGTATCGCACCTGATATTTGCCCGCTGTCCAAAGCAGCCTTTAATGCCGCCGTATCGCAGCACCCGCCGCGTGAGGTATTTACAAAGTAGGGCTTGGCTGTTAGCGATCTTAAAAAAGCTTCCCCCGCTAGGTGGAATGTCTTATCCTCACCTTCCATTGTCAGCGGCGTATGCATCGTAATAAAGTCGCACCCATATAGCTCTTCTATCGGGCGATATTTCTCGTGGCCGGTCTCTCGTTCCAACGGCGGATCGTTCAAGACAACCGTCATCCCAAGTGCTGCGGTTTTGATCGCAACCTTTGACCCGACATTACCGACACCAACGATGCCGATGGATTTCCCCTCAAGAGTAAACTTATGCTTCTTGCCCAACGCAAGCAAACCGGCCACAACATACTCCGCCACAGAATTGCTGTTACTGCCCGGCGCATAAGCAAACCCTATATTGTTATCTGCAAGATATTGCTTATCGATATGATCGGTCCCGATGGTAGCGGTCGCGGCGAATTTAACACTGCTTTCGGCCAGCAGCTCGGCGCCCACTTTCGTTATGCTCCGCACCAGCAGTATATCGGCGTCCTTGACGATCGCCGCGTCAACGGCCCGCCCCGAAACGGTAACAACCTCACCAATGCTGCTAAAACATTCCTTGACGAACGGTATATTTTCATCGGCTACTATCTTCATAAGTTTTATTTAACCACAGATGCCGCCCTTTTTCACGCTTTTTTCTGGCGATTTATTTCAACCAAGCCCGAAACCTGCGATTTCCGCACCGCAGAACGGACACCGATAGTCCTCGATCTTGTTGCTTCGTATCGTATAGCCCGTCCGCTCAATGAGCGCCTGCCCGCAACTATAACAAAAAGTGCTCTCGGCGCGGGCACCGGGCAGGTTCCCCACATAGACATACCGCAGCCCCGCCTTTTTCCCGATATTATACGCCATCTCAAGCTCCTGAGCAGACGTCACCGGCTTATCGTTCATCTTATACATCGGATGAAACCTGCTAACGTGCCACGGCGTATCTTTTCCTGTCTCTTTAACAATAAACTCGGCGATATTCCGCAGTTCCTCGGCTGAGTCGTTCTCGCCCGGTATCATCAGCGTCGTAACTTCTAACCAGATACCCGTCTTCTGAGCGATATATTTTATCGTATCCAGCACCGGCTGTAATTTCGCCTTGCAGAAATTCTTATAGAAGCTATTCGTAAAAGCCTTAAGGTCAACATTGATCCCGTCAAGCCAGGGCCGAGCAAACTCGATAGCCTCGGCTGTCATGTACCCGTTACTTACGAAAACATTGCTAAGCCCCTTCTTTTTTGCAAGCACACCGCACTCAGCGGCAAGTTCCATAAAGATCGTAGGCTCGGTGTAAGTATACGCGATGCTGGAACAGTTATCCTTGACCGCAGCATCGACTATTTGCTCTGGAGATATCGCACTGCCCTGCATCTGGCCGTCAAGCGGCGACTGGCTTATCTGCCAGTTCTGACAAAATATACATTGAAAATTACAGCCGGGGGTAGAAATAGAAAAACTCTTCGAGCCGGGCTGGAAATGGAACAAAGGTTTTTTTTCGATAGGATCACAGTTCGTAGAACACACTTTATTGTAGGTTAGTGAATAAAGCTCCCCGCCAATGTTCTGACGCACCGCACAATGCCCGCGCTTGCCCTCGGAGATAACACACCGCCAAGAGCAAAGATTACACCGAACCTTCGCGGCTTCCTGCGATTCCCAAAGAACCGCTTTTTTAAGTTCCGTTTGCATAGCAACTCCCCAATAGAATTAATATACAATGTTGCACATCAATTTCGTGCTTTTTATCCAAGTTTCTAACACAAATCGAATATCCATGAAA
Source organism: Planctomycetota bacterium (assembly GCA_023143375.1). Taxonomy (GTDB): domain Bacteria; phylum Planctomycetota; class Phycisphaerae; order Sedimentisphaerales; family Anaerohalosphaeraceae; genus JAFGKL01. Next base: position 6,344 of record JAGLHQ010000168.1, on the reverse strand, counting down.
ACGGACATCTATCAGAAGTACGATTCTCGTACCTACAGCAGGCCGTATATCTTTGCAAGAACTTTTATAGGATGCATCACTTTTTTTCCCGTCAGGTGTTCGATCTGCATTTTACACGCCGCACACTCGGTCATCACAAGGTCGGCCCTGGAGTTGTTGATGGGCTCGATAGCCTCCTTTGCGATAGCGAGCGAGAGATCGTAGTTCTTTTTCTGCATACCGCACGTACCAGCCAGTCCGCAGCATCCCGAATTAACATCGGCAACCCGAACATCCGTAAACAACCGCAAAAACTCGACCATATCGCCCCCGCCGCCAAGCACTTTCAAATGGCAAGGCGAATGATATGCAAAGTCTACATCGTAATAAAACGACTCTGCCCCTTTCTGCGAGTCAAGCGTTAGCCTCCCGATCTTATTAAACGCATTAAGGTATCCGCTAAGCTCATAAGTGTTCGCCGCAACCATCTCCGCATCCTCGTTATCGACAAAAAGCTTCGCCTCTTCTACAAGGCAAAGTGCCGCCGAAGGCTCCGAGCACACGATCTTATACCCGCTGCGGATCGTCTCGGCCAGGTGCTTTACGATAAACCCAAGCTCCTTACGGGCTGTCTTAACATCCCCATATACCATCGCAGGCAGCGGAACGGGCACTTGCTGCTTCGGAACAATAATCTCGATCCCGCAATACCGCAAAAACTTCACCACCGAAAACCCAAGCTCATGATCGTTATAGTTCGCATAGCTATCGACAAAGTATGCCACCTTATCGCAGGAGTTTTCGATCGGCCCTTCTTTCGCCAAATATCTGTTAGCCTTTTTCACAAAGCTGGACCGCTGGAACTTCGGCATAACCCGCCTGCTGTCCAGCCCCGTCATCTTCTCTAAAACCACCCTGAACCATTTCATACCCAACAGCAGATTACTAAGCGGTGCAAACGATGCTCCCATCTTGCTCATTAAATGACTGTGGCACAAAAGCGTTTCGGTTTTGCTCAGGCCCTTTGAAAGCGCAACCTCCGCACGCGCTTCGATGATCAAGCTGGAAATATCAACCCCCGACGGACACTCCACCGAACACATCTTGCAATTAATACAAAGCTCAAGGATCTTCTTAAACTGCTCTGACTGAAAATCCTCTTTGCTAAGGGTCCCCGTTATCCACGCCCGCAGCATATTTGCCTTGGCCCGTGAAGACGCCAACTCCGTACCAACCGCACGAAACACCGGACACATGCGTCCGTCGCTTTGCGTACTAAGGCAAACCCCGTCACCGTTGCACTGCTCGATGCGATAACGCAAATCATTCGGATCGAAATTTAAATTCGGCACTAATCGTTCTGCAAAAACAAGATGCTCGGCCCGAAGCTGTTTGGTCATTACCTCCGGATCATCGTTAATGATCTTGCCCGGATTCATTATCCCGTCAGCATCGAATATCTTTTTGACCTGCTTAAGCAATTCATAATATTCGCTGCCGAACTGCTGCTTAATGAACGCCGCCCGCACAAGCCCGTCGGCATGTTCTCCGCTGGCGGAACCGCCAAGTGAAAACGCAAGCGTAAAAACCTCGTCCGCAAGCTTCTTCATCTTCGCCAGCCCTTCCCTGCTCGAAAGATCCAGGTAAGGCCGTATATGCAGCTCACCGTCGCCGGCATGACCGTAAAACGCCATCTCAACACGATACTTTTCAGATATCGCCTCAAGACCGGCGATATATTCGCCAAGCCGCGTATGATCGACAGAAGTGTCCTCGATAAACGCTATCGGCTGAGCGGGACCACGCTGACGCCCCAGCAAAGGAACCGCATCCTTACGCGACTTCCAAAGCCGCGCCTGCGCATCGGCATCGAAGTACTCCGCCTGTTCGCTGCTAAGCGGCCTAACCGCTGTGATGGTCTTAGCGATTTTTTCTCGAACATCTTGCTCACTTTCCCCCGTCTGCTCGACCATTAAAACCGCCGCACATTCGCTCGGAAACAGATCGTAATATTGCGGCAATGCCTCCGCTGCGACAGCTATCAGCGTCCTGTCCATAAGCTCACACGCCGAAGCCCCGCTATCGACGGCCAAAGGAACCGCTGCTGCCATCTTCGCAAAAGTCTTAAACTCGAATTGAACAAGGGCCTTTACTTTCGGAACATCGACCGTCCGCAAAACCGCCTGCGTGATAACGCAAAGCGTCCCTTCAGAACCTGCGATAAGCCTGGCAAGATCGACCCTGCCATCATGGCAAACCCCGTCAATATTATACCCGCTGTGATTGCGCTTTGTCGTCGGTTTGCGCGCCTCTATCAAATCCTTTGCAGGGTTCAGCAGGTCGAAACACTTCTTGGCAAGCCTGGCAACTGACCTGTCAACCGATGCATCCGCAGGATCTATATCGTTTGTAACAGTTACCGCTGTCCCGTCCGCCAAAACAACATCAAGGCTTTCGATAAAGTTTGAAAGATAGCCGTACACAAGCGAATGTGCCCCCGTGGCATTGTTAGCGATACATCCCCCCGCCGTCGCCCTGTTGGAGCTTGAAGGGACCGGGCCGATCTTTTTGCCAAACCCCGCAAGGTAATTGTTAAGATCATCCATAACAACACCCGGCTGAACCGTAACAAGCCCATGATCATTGCTTATAGAAACGACCCTATCCATATACGTCGTCGTATCGATAACGATACCTTCGCAAAGCGATTCGCCCGCAAGCCCGCTGCCCGCACCGCGAGCAGCTAACGGAATATTATTCGCGATCGCATACTTAACAACTGCTGCAACATCCGCCGCGTCTCGCGCAGAAACCACGCACATCGGCTTTATCTGATAGATGCTCGCATCGGTGCTGTACGCAACACGAGTGAAAACATCAACCATAACCTCGCCGGTCACCAAGCCGCTAAGCTCACCTGAGATCTCTTTTTCACTCTTAAATTTCATAATGCTATTCACTAAATACAAAATACTAAATAATGTAACCGTTCACCGTTTTTTCCTGTTAATCATTTTAAACTCTCTTTTCTGGCAAGATTACAGGACAACTATAATCCTTTTACTATTACTTTTGGATTAACATGAATTTATTATTTGTATTTTTATCCTGTTATCCTGTCAAAAATTTCCGCCAACGGTTATTAAATTATAAACAAACACGGATTATAACCCCAAACACTCACCCACGCAAACAAATCCCTGCCCTTAACACCCTTTCCAAGGGAAACCGACCCTGCCATGATTTTCAAGTTGCTTCCTCCCAACCTTTTTTATAGAATTACCCCTTGATTGTGATCCGACAGGAATATATCCATAAAAACATTAACGTCTCTGGAGTTTACGTGAACGCGAACGACCCGCCCGACAATGACGCTCAACCGCCGCAAAAACCACCCCGGCGGGTAAGATACAGCGGAACTCACCCAAAAAACTACAAGCAAAAGTACAAAGAGCACAACATGGAGGCCTACCCTGAGCTCAAGGCCCATCTGTCTGCAAAAGGCAAGACCCCGGCAAGCACTCACATCCCCGTCATGACAAAGGAGGTTTTAGACTGTCTAAAACCCATGCCAAGCGACGTCGTAATCGACTGCACGCTCGGCTACGGGGGCCATGCCTCGGAGTTTATCGAACGTATTGGCTCGGCTGGAAAACTCATCGCCTTAGATGTAGATGCCTCCGAGCTTCAACGCACCAAAGAACGCCTAAACAACCCAGCCAATGTCAGTTTTCATCGAAGCAACTTCGCCGGCATCGCCAACGCTCTCAGTAAAGAAAACCTCGACGGTTTCGACATTATTTTTGCCGATCTCGGCATTTCAAGTATGCAAATAGACGATCCCGACCGCGGCATGAGTTATAAAAACAACGGTCCGCTCGACATGAGAATGGACGACCGCATAAAACAAACCGCTGCCGACCTGCTTAATACTCTTTCAGAAAAAAAGTTGGCTATGACCCTATGGGAACTGTCCGACGAAACGGACTATGAACATATCGCCCGCCAGATTGTCACCCAACGCACCGACAAACCGATCACACAAACCGATCATCTCGTCCAGATCGTTTTCGATGCCAAGGGCATTAACCAGAAAGCATGGCGTCAGCGTCGTCGCACCGAAAAAAAACGTTCACTACACCCGGCCGCTCTAACATTCCAGGCAATGCGAATGCTGGTCAACGACGAGATCGGCTGCCTCAAAGAGCTTCTAAGAGTCGCACCATACTGCCTAAAGCCAGGCGGAAGGATCGGTATAATAAGTTTCCACAGCGGCGAGGATCGCATAGTAAAACATTCGTTTCGCGATGGCGTCAGAAACGGAATATACAAAACAACCGCAAAAGAAGTAATAGTCCCGGATAACAAAGAAATAAACGCAAACCCAAGAAGCGCTTCAGCAAAATTCAGATGGGCCGTCAAATGATCATGTCATCCTAAGCTCAATAAGCAAAACCGAAAGGCCCGCAGAACAGCATCGCCGTAGGCGATTCCTCGGACTAAATACTATTTAGACAGGCTCTGCAGGTTCAAAGTCTTCGGGGTTGTACTGCGTTTTGAATTTCGTCCCGCCGTGTCGCAGCGCCTCAAGCTCAGCTTCGCTCAGCCTGCCGTGTATGAACGACTGAACCACCGGGTGCGGATGATTTCGGATATGTTCCGCATCCCCGTCTGCAAGGATATGCCCCTCGTGCAGCATAACGATCCTGTCGGCGATCTTGTACGCACTCTTCATATCATGCGTAACGACGACGCTCGTAACCTGCAGCTCACGCTTAAGTTTCAGTATCAACTCGTTAATAACATCCGAACGTATCGGGTCAAGCCCTGTCGTCGGCTCATCGTAAAGAATGATATAAGGCTCCAGCGCGATAGCACGCGCAAGTGCAACGCGTTTTTGCTGTCCGCCAGACAGGTTTGCCGGATAGTGTTCCTGATAACCGTCCATCCCCACCATCGCAAGCCGATCCTTTACAAGCTCGTCAACTTCCTTCCAGTCGGTGATCTTGCGGTGCTGGCGTATTGCAAAGATAATATTCTCATAAACACTAAGGCTGTCGAACAGCGCACCGCCCTGAAACAGAAACCCATACTGAGTTCTGACAGGAACAAGCTCGTTCTCGCTAAGCTCGTCGATGCGCTGACCTCTAAAGTATACCTCGCCGCTCGTCGGGCGTTCCAGAACGATCATGTGTTTCATCAGAACGGTTTTGCCGCACCCGCTGGGCCCGATGATAACCGTAGTCTCGCCCTCTTTAGCAACCAGCGAAATATTATCCAGCACAACATGCTTGTCATATTTCTTAACAAGATTGCGTATGACAATAGCGCCATCGTTTTTGTTTACTTCATGCTGCAAATTAAACTCCATTATAGCAAGGGCTGAACCGTCCAAAAAGTACTGTAGATCGCCTTTGCGACAAGGGCGAATACAAAATTCAGGAACAATATCGAGATAAAGCTCCCCACGAATGCCTCCGTACAAGCCTCGCCCACACCCTGGGCACCCTCTCTGCACGTAAACCCTTTATAACAACTGATAATCGCGATCGCGGCCCCGAAGAAAAATCCTTTGATAACACCAATACAAACATCCCAAAGCTCAACGCCCTGGGCACTGAAATCCCAGTACGCCCTGCTGTTGATACCAAAATGCATCACGCTGACGAAATAGCCCCCAAGGATACCAAGAAGATCCGCATAAAGGATCAGCACCGGCGTAAGAAGCAAACACGCTAAAACACGGGGCGCAACGAGGTACTTAACTGGATCGGTACCCATGCTCTGCACCGCGGCGATCTGCTCGGTAACGTTCATCGTTCCAAGCTCAGCCGTAAGAGCCCCGCCAACTCTACCTGCCAACATAACCGCAGCAAGCACAGGGCCAAGCTCTTTTACAACCGCAATATTGATCAAAACGCCGAGCCGTTCTTCGAGACCCATACCAGCAAGCTGATCGTAGGCGTTGATGGCAAGGATCATACCGACAAAAGCACCGGTGACCATAACAACCGGAACACTCCTTACACCGATAACGTTCATCTGCGTCCAGATCAAAGGCAGGCTCTTAGGATGAAAACAGCTCCGCAAAGAGGCGCTCGTCGCCCTGCCCGCAAAACGGTTAAACCGCCCAATATTCCCGATCGACTCAATCGTCCGGGCACCTATGTTCTCGATCATCATTTTTAATACACCTACACTCTATACACTTAAAAAACGCTTCACCAAATCCCTATTCACGAATCACAAACCCGTTCCACCCTCATATCGGCCGATTATCCTCCATTCTTCAATATTGCCAGTAGATGCCGGATCGCGATCTTAAATTGGATTTGACTTAGACAACAAAAGTGGCAGCGGGTTAT
>JAGLHQ010000167.1 GCA_023143375.1 Planctomycetota bacterium | reverse complement strand
AAGCTTGATCCGTCAATGTGGACCGTCGGTCCGATCGTCGATACCGAGACCGGTGAGATAATTGTAGAAGCCGGCTGTCAGCTTGGCGATAGTGTTGTTGCTATCCAGTCGAGCGATATCGACAGCGTAGAGGTTGTTGTCAATGTTACCGACCCGCTTATCCTTAACGCTTTGGCTGAGGATGACTGCAATAGCCATGAAGAGGCATTACTGAAACTTTATGTCAAGCTTCGTCCGGGTAATCCTGCACAGCTTGAAAAAGCCAAACAGTTATTTACTGAAAAGTTTTACGATACAAATCGTTATCGTCTTGGTAGAGTCGGAAGGTTCAGGATCAACCGTAAGTTCCAACAGAATATTGATGAAAACGAGATGTCACTTCGTCCGGATGACTTTTTGAACACGATGAAGTATATCATGGGTCTTCGTAATAACGAAGGAAACGTCGATGATATCGACCACCTTGGTAACCGTCGCCTTCGTACGATCGACGAACTTGCTGCCGATGAAATTCGCAAGGGCCTTTTGAAGCTTCGCAGGACGGTTCAGGAACGTATGAGCATGAAGGGTCCGGATGATATTTCGCGTATCGCCGATCTTGTCAACTCCAAGAGCGTTTCGTCGAGCATCGATTACTTCTTTGGACGCGGCGAGCTTAGCCAGGTTGTCGACCAGACGAATGCACTTAGTCAACTGACGCATGAGCGTCGTTTGAGTGCGTTAGGTCCTGGAGGTCTTAACCGTAAACGTGCGGGCTTTGAGGTTCGTGACGTACATATCAGTCATTATGGCAGAGTTTGTCCCATCGAGACCCCTGAAGGAACTAACATCGGGCTCATTGTTTCGCTTGGTATTTTCGCACGCGTCGATGAGTACGGTTTCCTTATCACACCTTATCGCAAGGTTGCTAAAGAAAAGATCACCGGCGAGGTTGAATATCTTCGTGCCGATCAGGAGATGGAAGCGATCTTTGCGCCTCCAAGCATGGTCGATCCTGCAAAGAGCAGGCTTAAGAAAGGACTGGTTCTTGCAAGGCGTCATGGTGATCTGACACAGGTTGACAGCAAGGAAGTCGATTATGTGGATATCTCCCCGAAACAGACAGTCGGTGTTTCGGCATCGCTGATCCCGTTCCTTGAGCATGACGATGCAAACCGTGCATTGATGGGTTCTAACATGCAGCGTCAATCGGTTCCGCTTCTTAAAACCGAGGCACCCCTGGTTGGAACGGGCATGGAAGGCCCGGTCGCTCAGAATTCCAGTATGGTAGTTAAAGCCAGAAAGAGCGGAACGGTAACAGCCGTTGACGGCGGCATGATCGTTATCGATAACTCCGACGAGTACGAACTCAAAAAGTATGTCGGTTTGAACGAGAGAACGTGTCTAAACCAGTCTCCGTCGGTGACGCTTGGGCAGAAGGTTAAGAAGGGTCAGATCATCTCTAACGGCGGCGGAACAAACGATGGTCTGCTGTCGCTGGGTAAGAATGTTCTGGTAGCGTTCGTTCCGTTTGACGGATACAACTTTGAGGATGCTATTTTAATCAGCGAGAAACTGGTAAAGGACGATACCTTCACCAGTATTCATATAGATCAGTTCAGTGTCGAGGTTCGCGAGACAAAACTGGGGCGTGAAGAATTTACGCGCGACATCCCGAACGTCAGCGAAAAAGCACTTCGTAACCTCGATGAGGACGGGATCGTTCGCGAAGGTACACGCGTTTCGACAGGTGATATTCTTGTCGGAAAAGTATCTCCGAAGAGCAAAACGGAACTTACCCCTGAAGAGAAACTTCTTCATGCTATATTCGGAAGGGCCGGCGAAGATGTCAAGAACGATTCGCTTGAAGTTGCCAGCGGTTATGACGGCATAGTTATCAAGACCAAGCGTTTCACACGCAGAGGAGCCGGAACCGACGAACAGCGTAAGGCACTTAAGATAAATATCAAGCAATACGAAGCAGATATGGTTGCTAAGCAGTGTGCCCTGTTCAAGCAGATGATGGACGAGATACACGAAAAGCTTGAGATAGATGTTATTGACCCGACGACGCGTCAAAAGGTCGGAGCCAGTGACGATGAAGATGTTATTTTCGAGCAGATCGAGAACTTTGATATTTCATGGGTTAAACCTGCAAAGATTCGGCCCGATGCTCAAAAGATCATCGATAAGCACTGGACAACCCTTGAGGGACTCGATAAAGAGCAGAAACTTCAGGTTGCACGCATGAAGCACGGCGACGAACTTCCGAGCGGAGTTCTTGAGATGGTTAAGGTTTATGTAGCGACCAAGCGTACCTTGTCAGTCGGTGATAAGATGGC
>JAGLHQ010000166.1 GCA_023143375.1 Planctomycetota bacterium | reverse complement strand
GGTAACAAAGGTGTTATCGCCAAGATCATGCCGGTCGAAGATATGCCGTTTATGGAAGACGGAACGCCGATCGATATTTGTCTTAATCCGCTTGGCGTACCTAGTCGTATGAACGTCGGTCAGATACTTGAGACGCATCTTGGCTGGGCCGCCAATATCCTTGGCTTCAATGCTGTTACTCCTGTTTTCGACGGTGCTACCGAGGACGCGATACATGATGTTCTCAGAGAAGCGAACGAGCATGTTAGTAATCGGATAGAAAATCTTGAAAAGAACAAAGAGATTCCGCCGCCAGATGAGATATTCGTTCAGATCCCGCAGGATCTTAAGACGAAGCTGTACGACGGGCGAACCGGCGAGCCGTTCGATCAGGAAGCGACGATCGGTTGTATCTATATGCTGAAACTGCATCACCTTGTCGACGATAAGATACATGCACGTGCGACGGGTCCTTACAGCCTTATTACGCAGCAGCCTCTTGGCGGTAAAGCCAGAACCGGCGGGCAGCGATTCGGAGAGATGGAAGTTTGGGCACTTGAAGCTTACGGTGCGGCTTATACGCTTCAGGAACTTCTTACCGTTAAGAGCGATGACATCGAAGGTAGAACGAAGATTTACGAATCGATGGTTAAGGGTACCAATACGCTCGAGGCAGGAACGCCTATATCGTTCGATGTTCTCTGTAACGAAATCAGGGGGCTCGGTCTTAATATACAGTTAGAGAAAAAACGTGTTGGCGCTTTGCCAATATAGTTTGTTTATATAAGTTTATCGGAGTGACTTATAAATGGTTGAATCAATTTACGATCGCATAAATGATTACGGTTCGGTCAAGATATCCCTTGCCAGTTCGAATGATATTCGGAGTTGGTCGTTTGGGGAAGTCCGGAAACCGGAGACGATCAATTACCGGACATATCGCCCCGAGCGGGACGGTTTGTTCTGTGAACGTATCTTCGGTCCGGAACGTGACTGGGAATGTGCCTGCGGTAAGTACAAAGGTACCAAGTTCAAAGGTATTATTTGTGATCGTTGCGGTGTTAAGGTAACGCATAGCCGGGTTCGTAGAAAGCGCATGGGTCATATCAGTCTTGCAGCACCCGTTGTTCATATCTGGTTCTTTAAGGCGATGCCCAGCCGTTTGAGCAGTTTGTTGGGCATGAAGACCTCCGATATGGAAAAGGTTGTGTATTTCCAGGACTATATCGTAACCGATCCCGGCCAAAGCCCTCTTAAGCAGATGCAGCTTATGACCGAGGACGAGTATCGCGAAGCGTCTACGAAATACGGCGGTTGCTTTAAGGCAGCTATGGGTGCCGAGGCGATCAAAGAGCTTTTGCTTAAGCTGAATCTTTACGAGTTGGGCACAGAGCTTCGTGCCGCGATCGATAAGACCAACAGCAAGCAGAAGATCAAGGACCTTACAAAACGTCTTAAGATCGTTAACAGCATTCGCCAGAGCAATAACGATGCCGAATGGATGATCCTTGATGTTGCACCGGTGATTCCGCCGGACCTGCGTCCGTTGGTGATGCTTGAAAGCGGGAACTTTGCCACGAGCGATCTGAACGATCTTTATCGTCGTATCATTAACCGTAACAACCGTTTGAAAAAACTGATCGATCTTAACGCACCTGAAGTTATTATCCGTAATGAAAAACGTATGCTTCAGCAGGCGGTTGATTCACTTCTGGATAACGGCAGATGCCGACGCCCGGTTCTTGGAAGCAACAACCGTCCCCTTAAGAGCCTTACCGATATGATCAAGGGTAAGCAGGGGCGTTTCCGTGAGAACCTTCTTGGTAAGCGAGTTGACTATTCGGCACGATCGGTTATCGTTGTCGGTCCGCACCTAAAGCTACATCAATGCGGGCTTCCCAAAAAGATCGCGCTTGAGCTTTATCAGCCGTTCATAATCAGAAAACTTAAGGATCGCGGGCTTGCAGATACCATCAAAAGCGCCAAGCGTATGCTTGAGCGTCGAGACGAGCAGGTTTGGGATATTCTGGAAGAAGTTATCCATCAGCATCCGGTGCTGCTTAACAGGGCACCTACCCTGCATAGAATGGGTATCCAGGCATTTGAGCCGGTTCTTATCGAAGGTAATGCTATTATGCTTCATCCCCTGGTCTGCCAGGGCTTTAACGCAGACTTTGACGGTGACCAGATGGCGGTTCATCTTCCGCTTAGCATTGAGGCGCAGGTCGAGGCTCAAACGCTTATCCTTGCGACGAACAATATTTTCTCGCCGCAGAGTGGTTCGCCGATGCTTGGTCCTTCACAGGATATGGTTTTGGGCAACTACTACATCACCAAGATGCGTGACGATCAAAAGGGCGAAGGGATGCTGTTCCGTGATACGTTTGAAGCGATCACCGCATGGGAAATGGGTAAGGTTGGAATACATGCGAAGATTAAGGTTCGCCTCCCTAAGGATAAACGCGTATACGGCGAGAACGGAGAAAGCGAAGGCGGCGTAACCGAGACAACGCCGGGCAGATGTTTGTTTAACGATATTCTGCCGGATGTTATGCCGTTCTATAACCGCATACTTGATAAGCGAAAACTCGGCGATGTTATTCATGATTGTTATGAGTTTGCCGGAAGTGCCGCTACGATCGACCTCCTGGATGACATCAAGGAAATTGGTTTTAAGCAGGCGACGCTTGCAGGTCTTAGCTTTGGTCTTATGGACCTTAAGATACCTGTTGAGAAGCAGGGTATCATCGATAAGACCCAGAAGCGGGTCGACAAGGTTACCAAGAACTATAATGCCGGTGTACTGACCGATGGTGAGCGTTACAACCAGGTGATCGATGCATGGACACATGCTCGTGTCGAGGTTACCGGTGCAATGATGAACGCACTTCAAAATGACATTCGCGATGGTAAGCCATATCTTAATCCGATCTGGGTTATGAAAGATTCCGGTGCGCGTGGCAGCGTCGATCAGATACAGCAGCTTGCAGGTATGCGGGCACTGATGGCTAAGCCCAGTGGTGAGATCATCGAGACACCGATTAAGTCAAACTTCCGAGAAGGTCTTAACGTGCTGGAATACTTCAGCTCGACGCATGGAGCTCGTAAGGGATTGGCAGATACCGCTCTTAAGACTGCCGACTCAGGTTATCTGACACGTAAGCTTGCAGATGTGGCACAGAACGTGATGGTGACAAAGATCGATTGCGGAACTCTTCAGGGTATTACAAAGAGTACCGTTTATAAGGGTGAGGCAGTGGATATTCCTCTTAGGCAGATCATCATCGGACGAACTGCACGCGATAATATTCGCAACCCGATAAGCGGCGAGATGATCGTACACGAAAACGAAGTTATTACCCCGGAAGCAGCAGATAACATCGAGACACTTGGGCTTGACGCTATCAGGGTACGAAGCTCGCTTACTTGTGAAAGTGAGGTAGGCGTTTGTGCTAAATGTTACGGATGGGATCTTAGTACAGGCAGGGTTGTCGAAGAGGGCATGGCGGTCGGTATCATCGGTGCCCAGTCGATCGGTGAGCCTGGTACACAGCTTACAATGCGGACCTTCCACACCGGGGGTATCGCGGAGATCGCGGTATTGATCACGGATCAGAAAGCACCGCGTGACGGGATCGTAAACTATCTTGATATAAACCCGGTAAAGGTAAAACAGGATGACGGTAAAGAGCGTGTTCTCGCACTTAAACGTAACGGCGAGATGCTGATCGTTGACGATAAGGGTCGAGAGCTTGAACGCTTCAAAGTTCCTTACGGCGGAGTCTTGTCCGCCAGGGACGGTAAGAAGGTCAAACAGGGCGACGTTCTTTATGCCTGGGATCCTCATAGAGTACCTATCCTTGCTGAGAAGATCGGTGTGGTACGCCTTGTCGATATTATCGAAGGCGAAACGATGCGTATCGAAGAGGAGCGTAAGGGCCAGGCCGGACATCCGGTCGTTATCGAGCATAAGGGCGATAAGCACCCGCAGGTTATTATCGAAGATGCAGAAGGAAAGATACTCGATGTTCACTATCTGCCTGCCAAAGCACGTATCGAAGTTAATGACGGCGAAGAAGTTAATGCAGGTAAACTGCTTGCAATACTACCCCGTAGTGCAGGAGGTACGCAGGATATTACAGGTGGTCTGCCGCGTGTAACAGAAATTTTCGAAGCGCGTAAACCTAAAGAACCGGCAGCGATGGCAGAGATCAGCGGTGTTGTCGAGCTTAAGAGTGATAAGCGTCGAGGTAAGATGACTATTATCGTACGCAACGAAGCAAGTGGAATGGAAAAAGAACATCACGTACCTCGTGACAGACACCTTAACGTTCATACCGGGGATGCTGTCGAGGCAGGCGATGCTCTTACAGAAGGCCCGTTGGTACCGCACGATATATTGCGTATTAAGGGCGAAGAAGCACTGCAGCGATATCTGCTTCGGGAAATCCAGAATGTTTACCGTGCGCAGAGCGTAACTATCAGCGATAAGCATATTGAGATAATTATTTCCAGAATGATGTGCAAGGTCGAGATCGAGTCGATCGGCGACAGCGATTTCCTACCGGGTGAAGTTATCGATAAGTTCAAGTTCCGCAAGGCGAATGAGGAATTATCTAAAAAACTTAGGGTCTCCGATGTCGGCGATACAGATCTTGAGGCCGGTGTTTTGATAACAAAAGATGAGTTGGCAACGGCTAACGATAAGGTTGAAGTTCTGGGCGGCGAGCTGGCAAAGGGCAAAAAACCGCGTCCAGCGACCGCAAATACGCTTTTATTGGGCATTACGAAGGCTTCATTGCAGTCTGAGAGCTTTATTTCAGCGGCGAGTTTCCAGGAAAC
>JAGLHQ010000165.1 GCA_023143375.1 Planctomycetota bacterium | reverse complement strand
ACTAAAGTCTTGACGGAAGCATCGCTTTCGGGTAAAGTAGACCGCTTACGCGGTTTGAAAGAGAACGTTATACTCGGTCACTTGATACCGGCGGGCACGGCGTTTAAGCCTTATCTGGATATGAAGGTCAAACATCTGGTCGAAGCTCCGGTTCCGAAGCAGCTTGAGGAACTCAGAGAAGCGAAAGAAGCAGACGCCGCAGCCGATAAGGCAGTTAAAGAGGCACTTGGCCTTTAGTAAATAAAGAAATAAAGATAGCAATAAGAAATATTTGGAGAATTTATGCCGACTATTAACCAATTAGTCAGGATGGGACGTAAGAAAAAAGGTAAAAAGCGTATCAGCGATATTACCGGGTGCCCACAGAAGCGAGGTGTTTGTCTTATAGTGAGAACGCAGACACCTAAGAAGCCTAACTCGGCACTGCGTAAGATAGCTCGTGTACGCCTTACAAACGGCAAGGAAGTTACAGCTTATATTCCGGGTATCGATCACAACCTCCAGGAGCATAGCACAGTTATGCTTCGTGGCGGAAGAGTTCGTGACTTACCGGGTGTACGGTATCACGTTATCCGCGGAACACTGGACACAGCCGGTGTCTCGGGTAGAAAGCAAAGTAGAAGTAAATACGGTGCAAAAAAATAATTGAAATAAGAAGGTGTTTTAAATGGCTAAAAAGTTTACAGCGTCAGTAAGTCAGTTGAAGGGAGATCCGGTTTATAACAGCAAACTGGTATCTAAGTTTATCAACTGTTTAATGTTGGACGGTAAGAAGAGTATCGCCCAGAAAGTTTTTTACGATTCGATGGCGATCATAGGCAAAAAGGTCAGCGATGTTGAGCCTCTGGAAGTTTTCGAGACGGCGATCACCAACGTAAGGCCCCAGCTTGAGGTTCGCAGCAAGCGAGTCGGCGGTGCGAGCTATCAGGTTCCTATGCAGGTACGTCCCAAGCGTCAGCAGTCTCTTGCTTTCCGATGGATACTTGCAGCATGCCGCGGTAAAAAGGGCAAGCCAATGTGCCAGCGCCTTTCCCGCGAGCTTCTCGATGCTTATAAGAAGGAAGGTACCGCGATGACGACGCGTGAAAACGTCCACAGGATGGCAGAAGCTAATAAGGCTTTCGCACACTTCGCCTGGTAATCAAATCTGATTATTACTGCCACGACCGGTTCAGATCGGACGTGGCAGTTTTTTTTATATATATTTCGCTATTTATTCGATATTAAAGAGGATACTGCCGCGCATTGATATGCGGTTTCAAGGCAGAGTATAAAGACTTAGAAAAGGCCGCCGGAAAGTGAAAAGCGGTATAGAAACGGTATACTTTTGGTATACTTTTACATCGAAAAGTTACTAATTAAGAGGCATGGTATAGTATAATTTATGGCAAAGAACCTGCAAAAACTTAGGAATATCGGGATAATGGCACACATCGATGCCGGCAAGACGACTGTGACCGAGCGCATTCTCTATTATTCCGGCAAGATATATAAGATGGGCGAGGTTCATGACGGCACCGCGGTGATGGATTTCATGGAAGAAGAGCAGGAACGTGGGATCACCATCACGTCAGCGGCGACCAAGTGTCCGTGGAACGGATATGATATAAATCTGATCGATACGCCGGGGCATGTTGATTTTACTGCTGAGGTGGAACGCTCGCTTCGGGTGCTTGATGGCGCTGTTGCGGTGTTCGATGCCAGTGAGGGGGTTCAGGCACAGAGCGAGACTGTTTGGAGGCAGGGGCAAAAATATGATTTGCCGTGCATCTGCTTTATCAATAAGATGGATAAGATCGGTGCCGATTTTGAAATGGCGGTCGATAGCATACGCGATAAACTTCTTGCTAACCCCGTTGCAGTTCAACTGCCGATAGGCGCAGAGTCTTCGCTAAAGGGGCTTATCGATCTTATATCAATGAAAGCGGTTTTCTACGAAGAGGACAAGCTTGGTGCTAAGTTTACCGAGACCGAAATCCCCGATGATCTTGTCGATCATGCCGAACTTTTGCGGCATGAGATGATTGAAGCAGCAGCGGAGTTTGACGACGATCTGATGGAAGCTTATCTAAACGATACTGCTATCGATAATGCAAAGATCATCAGCGGACTTCGCAAAGGAACGCTTGAAAATAAGATCAATCCCGTGTTCGCCGGATCTGCTTTGAAGAATGTCGGCGTTCAGCGTTTGATCGACGGGGTTACGTTATTCCTGCCTTCACCGCTTGAAAGACCAGATATTATCGGACATAACCCCAGGCATGCCGACAAAGAGGTCGTTATCAGTTGTGACTCAGCCAAGCCTTTGATAGCGCTTGCTTTTAAGATCACCAGCGATAAACACGGCGATCTTTATTTTTTGCGGATATATCAGGGTACGCTCAAGGCGGGTAGCAGAATTTATAATAGTAATCGTGATCGGAAGGAAAATATAACACGCATATTCGAGATGCACGCCGCGTCACGGAACAGCCTTGATTCTGCATCGGCCGGCGATATCGTGGCAGTTGTCGGGTTAAAGGATACGCTGACAGGTGATACGATATGTGAGACAAAGCACCCTGCGATGCTGGCGAATATAACGTTCCCTGAGACGGTTATTAGTATGTCTATCGAGCCGCGAACAGCAGCAGAGCGGGTTAAGCTTATCGACGCACTTGCGATCCTGCGGAAGGAAGACCCGACATTCGTTTGCAAAAATGACCCTGATACGGGCCAGACAATTATCAGCGGTATGGGCGAACTGCACCTTGAGATACTTCAGCATAAGCTTGTGCGGGATATGGGTGTCAATGTTCGTGTAGGTAAGCCGCGGGTCGCTTATAAGGAGGCGATCAGCAAAGAGGCCACGATGGAGGCGAAATTCGTCAAGCAAACGGGCGGCAGGGGGCAATTTGGCCATGTCGTGCTCAAGATCGAGCCTTTGCTGACAGAGGATGGTCACTTCAGCAGGGAAAATGAGTTTGAAAACGCCATCGTCGGCGGTGCGATCCCTAAAGAATATATCCCAGCGGTTGAAAACGGCGTTAAAGAAGGGCTTGGCAGCGGTGAACTGTCGGGTTATCCTGTTGTGGGAGCTAAGGTTACGTTGCTTGACGGGTCTTTCCATGCGGTGGATTCGTCTGAGATAGCTTTCGAGCAGGCGGCGGTCATAGCTTTGCGTGATGTTATGAAAGAGGCATCGCCGGTGCTGCTGGAGCCTGTTATGCGGGTACAGGTCGTTGTTCCGGAGGCCAATTATGGTGCGGTTCAGGGCAATCTTATCTCCAAGCGGGGTGTGATCACCGATACCCACGTTCATGGTAATATGCGTGTTCTGGATGCGAAGGTTCCGCTGGCTGAGATGTTCGG
>JAGLHQ010000164.1 GCA_023143375.1 Planctomycetota bacterium | reverse complement strand
TTTCTACAGCCGGAGCGAGCATAGAAATGAGTTCTGTGCGTTTCGAGTGGGGCTGATTACACTTGTAGTGTTTCAGGGACGGAAAACGAGCCTTACGGGCCAGTTTGGGCCTTTAGGCGGTCGTTTGAAGTCGATTTTCCCGTGGGCTTAAATGGCCGTGCTGTATGTGTATATATATTTCAGGTGTTCTGGATGGGCCTTGATTTTAGTGGGTCCGAGTGGAAAATTTGTAAATTTTTTTGAAAAAACTCTGAAATTTGCTGATTTTTCTTGCTTTTTAGTGCTAAAAAGTTATTTTGACGGTCTTCGACTATATATTGAATAACCATTATAATAGGGAACAAAGATGGCGACTGAGACAGAAAAGATCAGAATAAGGATGGAAGCGTATGACCACAGGGCGCTTGATACCTCCGCTAAGGAGATCGTCGAGCAGGCTCGCAGGACCAACGCACTAGTAAGCGGCCCGGTACCCCTTCCTACCCGTATCGAAAGATATACAGTGTTACGCAGTCCACATATCGATAAGAAATCGCGTGAGCAGTTTGAGATGCGTACCCATAAACGTTTAATAGATATTCACGATGCCAACGCCCGCACGGTCGAAGCCCTTAACCGGCTTGTAGTTCCCGCGGGCGTTTTTGTTAAGATCAAAGCATAGAAAGATAAGCCTGCACGACGGGCGTAACAAAGGAATAAACGATGGTGAAGTTGCTTGGAAAAAAGATTGGGATGACTCAGATCTACGACGAGTCGGGACGTATGATACCTGTTACGGTTATTCTGGCCGGTCCCTGCAAGGTAATGCAGATCAAGACCGCTGAGACCGACGGTTACAGTGCCGTTCAACTCGGATATGACGATGTTAAAGCCTCCCGCGTCAAAAAACCTCAGGAAGGTCATGCCAAGAAATCAGAAACAACCCCGAAAAGATTTGTTCGCGAACTTCGTTTGGCAGATGGCAGCGAAGCCGATTGCCAGGTTGGCGACGATGTAACAGTATCGGCATTGGCAGATGTCAAGTATGTAGATGTTGTCGGGACGAGCAAGGGTAAGGGTTATGCAGGTGTTATGAAACGTCACGGTTTTGGCGGTTTTCCGGCATCTCACGGTTGCGAACGTAAGCACAGGGCCGCGGGTTCTATATCCAGTGTTGCCAGTGATGCCGGTAGCGGCGGTAACCTTAAGAAAGGTAAACGCATGGCAGGACGTATGGGCGGCGATCGCGTTACCACCAGAAATCATCAGCTAGTATCGATCGATACAGAAAAAAATCTTATAATCGTCAAGGGCGCTGTCGCAGGTGCATCCGGCGGATATGTCGAAGTTTGTAACTCAAGGACTAAAAGGTAAGTTTTATGATAGATGTAGCGGTACATAACAGACAGGGCAAAGAAGTCGAGAGCCTCCAGGTAGACGAGAGCCTCTTTGGCGGTTGCGTAAGGTATGAGCTTCTTAAGCAGGCTATCGTAATGTATCACGCTAACAAACGCGTCGGTACGGCAGCAACCAAGAGCCGTGGTATGGTAAAGGGGTCGTGCAGAAAGCTGTTCAGGCAGAAGGGCACGGGTAATGCTCGTGTCGGTAATGCTCGTACAGGTAAGCGTGTCGGCGGTGGTGTTACATTTGCGAAGGTTGCCAGGGATTTCGGTAAGAAAATGCCTAAGAAGCAAAGACAGCTTGCAACGGCATCTGCGATCCTTGCAAAGCTTCAAAGCGGCAGCGTTGTGATCGTTGACGATCTGAAATTCGACGCACCAAGGACCAGGGATTTTGTCGGTCTTCTCAGCAATCTCAAGATCGACAGGAGTTGTCTTGTGACAGTAAACGGGACCGACGACAATCTTTACAAGTCGCTCAGGAACATTCAGAAGGTTAGTATGCTGGCAGTAGCGGATCTTAACGCCGGCGATATTCTTAATAAGCAGAAGATGCTGTTTACGAAAGACGCATTTTTGTCATTGATAAACAAGGATTAAATTTTAAACGGGTATAATCGTGGACGACTATAACATTATAATTAAGCCTTTAGTAACCGAGCAGGGGATGCACTTTGCTAATACGAGGAACGCATACTCTTTTGAGGTAAACAAGAAAGCTAACAAGATACAGATCAGGAACGCAGTTGAGAGACTTTACAAAGTTAAAGTCACCGACGTGCGTACCGCAAACGTTAAAGGCAAGCCGAGGCGCCGGGGCAGAGACTTCGGAAGAACCAGGAACTGGAAGAAGGCAGTTGTGGTGCTGGGCGAAGAGTATCATATCGATCTGTTCTAATAAATTGAAACAAGGAAGATAATAGTTATGGCAATTAGACTTTACAAACCGACATCACCTGGACGCAGGGACGGTTCCGTGATCGATTATAAAGCGGAGCTTACGACAGATACGCCGGAAAAGACGCTTTGTAAGAGGATCAAGAAGCATGGCGGAAGAAACCATCATGGTAAAGTGACCGTTCGTTTTAGAGGCGGTGGTGCAAGACGTATCTATCGTATTATCGACTTTAAGCGTAACAAAGACGATATGCAGGCTAAGATCGTGTCTATCGAATACGATCCAAACAGGAACTGCTTTATCTCACTGGTTCAGTATGATGACGGCGAGAAGAGATATATCCTTTCACCTAAGGGTGTTAAGGTTGGCGAAGTTATTGAAAGCGGCGCTTTGGTAGAACCTAAAAGCGGTAACGCGATGCCCCTTAGTGCTATCCCTGTTGGTGTTGAAGTTCACAATATTGAAATGAACGCAGGCCAGGGCGGTAAGCTGGTCAGAAGTGCCGGCGGTGTTGCAAGGCTTATGGCTAAAGAGGGTAACTGGGCGACGATCGTTCTGCCTAGCGGCGAAATGCGTATGGTTCGCAAAGAATGCCGTGCGACAATCGGTGTCCTTAGCAATGGCGATTACCAGCACGTTAACATTGGCAAAGCCGGTCGTAAACGCCACATGGGTCGTAAGCCTCATGTTCGCGGTAAGGCTATGAACCCGGTAGCTCACCCGATGGGTGGCGGTGAAGGCCGAAGCAATGGCGGAAGACATCCTTGTTCGCCGACTGGTGTGCCTGCTAAGGGCGGTAAGACACGTAGTCCGAACAATCCGAATAATAAGCGTATTATTCGCAGACGTAAAAATAAGAGAAATGGACAGCTAGTTCTGTAATTTTAAAGGTTAAGGGAATTTAATGGGACGCTCTCAGAAAAAAGGACCTTTCGTAGACGAAAAGTTATACCTTAAGGTATCGAAACAGATCGATGAAGGTACGTATGACCCGATCAAGACCTGGGCACGAAGCAGCACGATCATCCCGGAGTTCGTCGGTTACACTTTCATGGTGCACAATGGCAAGATGTTTCATAAGGTATTAGTGACCGAAGATATGGTTGGGCACAAGCTTGGCGAGTTCTCGCTGACACGTACCTTTAAGGGCCATTCGGGCAAAAAGTAATATAATTAAATAGCAGCGGATCGCTGTGTTTAGATGATAAGGTTTTTAAGATGTTAAGTTGTACTAAATTAAAAGAAGTTCGATCGGAACGCAGTATGAGCCTTAGTCAGCTTGCCGGGCATCTTGCCAGCGGCGGTTTTGACAAGAAAGACGCGTTGGGTGCATTGAAGAACTGGGAAAAGGGTTTGTATAAGCCGGTTCCTTCGACAGAAGATGTCAAGAAGATCGCCAATGGTCTCGGAGTCGAAGCTACGGAGATATCCGAGTGGCAGTCGAGTTGTCGTTATGCACCGGTATCACCTACCAAGGCTCGTTTGGTGACAAAGCTTGTGGCGGGTATGGATGTTCAGACGGCTCTTGATACACTGAAGTTCACTCACAAGCGAACGGCACATATGGTTGTTAAGCTTATCGAGTGTGCAGTCGGCAGTGCCGAAGAGAACGAGGCCGATGTTGACAATCTTTATATAAGCGAAGCACGTGTTGACGGTGCCGGTCGTCGTATCGGAACAAAGAGCTGGATCGCAAAGGATCGCGGCAGGGCTCATCCGATCAAGAAACAGGCTTGTCATATTCATATAACGGTAAGAGAATAATAAGAAATAAATAATTTTTGTTGGAATAAAGAACAGGATTATTATGGGTCAAAAGACATCACCAATTGGTTTTAGAACGGGAATCACGCTCGGCTGGGAGAGTACCTGGTTTGCTCCGAAGGCTAACTATGGCGATTTTCTTATCGAGGACTGGAAGGTCCGAGAGTATGTTGACAAGAAGTTCAATCGTCAGCCCCCTTATTCGGCGGTAGCGAAGGTTGAAGTTGCACGTACTCGTAACGAAGTTAAGGTAACGCTTCATACTGCCCGGCCCGGTATGGTAATTGGTCCTCGCGGTGCCGAAGTCGAAGCACTTAAAGAAGAGCTTGAAGAGCTTATCGATCGCAAGGTTAACGTTAACGTTATCGAGATCAAAGAGCCTTCGCTGAATGCGACGCTGGTTGCAGAAGGTATTGCCGAACAGCTTAAGAAGCGTGCATCATACCGCAGGGCGATGAAGACCCAGTGCGAAAATGCGATGAACGCAGGAGCTAAGGGTGTTAAGATCATGTGCGGCGGACGTCTTGGCGGTGCTGAGATCGCTCGAAGCGAAGTTCAGAAGCTTGGCAGCATTCCGCTGCAGACGCTCGATGCGAATGTAGATTACGGCGTAGCTACATCACGTACCGGTTATGGAGCGGTCGGTATCAAGGTTTGGATATATAAAGGTAAATTCGGTGAAGAGATCACCCCGATATCCCGTCCTCAGCGTCGTCCTGGAAGAGGCGGTCGCGGACCTGGCGGCGGTGGCGGGGGTGGTAGAGGCGGAGCCGGCGGTCGCGGTGGTGCAGGCGGCGGTAGAGCAGCAACTACCGGTACACGTACAGCACCGGGAGCAGCTAAGGGCGCTCCGGCGGCAGCTAAACCTAAGGGCGCTCCGGCGGCGGCTAAACCTAAGGCAGCTAAGGCAGCACCAGAAGCGGCAGCAGCACCTGAAAAGAAGACGGAATAGTTTTACGACTTATATAAAGGAAGAGCAACATGGCTTTGATGCCAAAAAGAGTTAAATATCGTAAGCAAATGCGTGGCAAGATGAAGGGCAACGCATCTCGCGGCAATTTTGTTGCATTTGGCGAATACGGACTTCAGGCTCTTGAGTCGCACTGGATTACGGGTAGGCAGATCGAGGCCGGACGTATTGCAGCGACACATTACCTGCGTCGTGAGGGTAAAGTGCATATTCGTATTTTCCCGAACCATTCTTATACCAAGAAGCCGTTGGAAACTCGAATGGGTAAAGGTAAAGCAGAGGTCGAAGGCTGGGTGGCACGTGTTAAGCCCGGAGCGATCCTTTATGAAATAGGCGGCGTCGATATGGAAGTAGCAAGAATAGCGCTTTGTCGCATTGCTCATAAGATGCCGGTAAAATGCAGATTTGTAACAAGAAGACACACGCTTTAATAAGTGGAGATAAGATGAAAGCGTCGGAAATACGGGAATTAAGAGCAGAAGAACTTGAAGACAAGCTTGGCGATATGCAGAAGCAGTTGTTTGCGATCCGCAGTCAGGCAGTGACTGAGAAGTTGGAAAACACCAACGCAGTTAAGAACGTTAAGCGTGATATAGCACGCATTAAAACGATTATCAGAGAGAACGAGTTTAAGAAAGGCCACTAAGGGTATATGAGTTCAAAAACATTAAAAACCAAACGTGGTGTTGTCGTCAGTAAGAGCGGCGATAAGAGTGTTCGGGTTCAGATCGATTATACGGTCAAGCATCCGATGTACGGTAAATATATTAAGCGTCGTACAAAGCTGGGCGTTCACGATCCTCAGAACGCCGCTGGTATCGGTGATACGGTAGAGATCACTGAATGCCGTCCGGTCAGCAAGAGCAAGAGTTGGCGTTTGGTAAAGGTAGTCGCTAAGGGAATTATTGATTAAGGGGCAGTACGTTGATTCAGCAAGAAACAATGTTGGACATAGCCGATAACAGCGGTGTTAAGATGGCACAGTGCATCAAAGTACTCGGTCGCAGCGGTACGCGAAGGGGTAAAAAGACGCGTCCGGCAGCATCGGTTGGCGATATCGTTTGCGTAGCGATAAAGAAACATCTTCCGAACTGTCAGCTTGACGATAAGAAGGTGCACAAGTGCGTTATAATCAGGACGAAGTATCCTCTTCGTCGGTCTGACGGAAGTTATGTACGGTTTGACAGTAATGCAGCGGTGATGCTCGATGCGGACGGTAACCCCGTCGGTACCCGTATTTTCGGTGCGGTTGCAAGAGAACTTCGTGAAAAGAATTTTATGAAAATCATCTCGCTTGCGAGCGAGGTTGTTTAAATTGTTTCCCCTTAACGGGGTTTAGTAGAGAGTGCAAAATGGCAAGACATGTAAAAAAAGGCGATACGGTAGAAATAATAGCCGGCGAACACAAAGGCACGACGGGTAAGATCATGAAAGTGATCTCCGGTAAGGATGCGGTTATAGTCGAAGGTCACAATCTTGTTTACAAGCATGTTCGTCCTTCTCAGAGCCATCCTCAGGGTGGAAGGATTCGTGTAGAGCAGCCGATCCATATAAGTAATGTGCTGCCTTTGAATCCTAAGAGTTCCAAGGGTACCCGAGTTAGGTTCGAGACCAAGAAAAACGGAAGTAAAAGTCGCGTGGCTGTGGACGGCAGCGAGATCGATGTGATTAAAAAAGCCAGTAAAAAGAAGAAATAAGGTTAAATAGATGGCACGTTTAAAAGATATATATAAATCAAAAGTTATCCCTGGACTACAGGAAAAGTTTAAATACAAAAGTCCGATGGCAGTACCTAAGGTCGAGAAGATCGTTATCAGCATGGGTGTAGGTAAGGCTCTTGTAGATAAGAAGTTTATGATCTCTGCGGTCAAGGATCTTACGGTTATCTCCGGCCAGAAGCCGCTGATCTGTAAGGCCAAAAAGAGTGTATCTAACTTTAAGGTTCGCGAAGGCTGGGAAACCGGAGTAAAGGTTACTCTTCGGGGTATCAGGATGTATGAGTTCATGGACAGACTGATCAACCTTGCGATACCTCGTGTTAAGGACTTTAGAGGTTTGAGCCCTAAGAGTTTTGACGGGCGCGGCAATTACTCGATGGGTCTTGACGAGCAGAGTGCATTTCCTGAGATCGATCCATCCCGGATCGAGAATCAGCAGGGAATGAATGTAACATTTGTGACGACGGCGAATACGAACGATGAGGGCAGAGAGATGCTTAAGTTGTTTGGGATGCCATTTAAAGAGAATTAACGATTAGAATCGGAGTTTGTTAATGTCAACGACTGCACTGGAAAATAAAGCCAGGAAAGAACCTAAATACAGGTCCAGAGGATATACCCGCTGTCAGATATGCGGACGGGCCCGTGCTGTGTATCGCAAGTTTAAGATATGCAGAATTTGTTTTAGAACTATGGCTAATCAAGGCAAGATACCCGGCATAAGAAAAGCAAGCTGGTAGTTGGGCGGTATTGACGCCTTTGGTTTGAGTTTGAATGATAGTATAGATATTAATTTTCAGATAAACGTTTGGAGCAGTATTTATGAGTTTAAGTGATCCGATAGCAGATATGCTGACAAGGATACGTAATGGTTCGCGTGTCAGTAAGCCCGAGGTCAAGATTCGTGCCTCTAAGGTTTGCGAGGGCGTGGCAAGTGTTCTGAAATCCGAAGGTTATATAGGCGATTACGACAGGATCGACGACGGCAAACAGGGTTTGCTGCGAGTTGCCCTGAAGTATTCGCGAGAAGGTGTTCCAGCCATAACTGAGATCAAGCGTGTAAGTAAACCCGGACGTCGAATCTATAGTAACATGAGCGATATGCCCGAAGTCCTCGGCGGACTTGGCATAGTGATCGTATCGACGAATAAGGGTGTAATGAGCGATAGAAACTGCCGCAAAGAGAACGTAGGCGGCGAGATGATTTGTACGGTGAGCTAAATGAGTCGAATAGGAAAAAAACCAATAGAAATTCCTGCGGGCGTAAAGCTCGAAAAGTCCGGTGCCCTTTTAAAGGTTAGCGGTTCTAAGGGCAACCTTGAGATGAAGTGTCATCCAGCGATCGAGATTCAGATCGACGAGGCAGCCAAGCAGGTGGTCGTAACTAACCCGGATGAAAACAACAGAGAAAAGAAGGCATTGCATGGAACGATGCGTTCGCTGATTAACAATCTTGTAACCGGAGTAAGCAAGGGTTTCGAGAAGAAGATGCAGATATTCGGAACAGGTTACAATATTAAGGAACAGGGCGGCAAGGTCGTTCTTAATGTTGGATACTGTCATCCGGTAGAGTTGCCGGTTCCCAAGAACGTCAAAGTCGATATTAAGACGCCGGCTACAAGAGGTAACGATGTTCCTGCATTGTTCACTCTTTCCGGTATCGACAAACACGAGCTTGGACAGTTTGCGGCTAATGTAAGGAAAGTTCGTCCGCCGGAGCCTTACAAGGGTAAGGGCATCCGTTATGCAGACGAAGTTGTAAAACGCAAGGTCGGTAAGGCATTTGCATCAGGCGGTTAATCGAAGAAAAATTAGAATCTTCCTTGATCAATATTAGGAAATACTTTTATGCAGTTTGATAGAATTAAAAAAGCAAGAATTAGACGAAAGTATCGTGCCAGACGCAAAATATTTGGCACATCCGAGAGACCACGTTTGTCGGTGTTTCGTTCGAGCAGACATATTTATGCACAGGTGATCGACGATATGGCAGGTGTGACCCTTGCATCGGCGAGTACCCGCTCGAAACTGGTTCGTGAAGAACTAAGCAAAAGCGGAAACAAAGACGCTGCTACGGCAGTTGGCACCGCGATAGCCAAACAGGCGACCGGCGTTGGTATCCAATGCGTGCAGTTCGACAGGAACCGCTACAAGTATCACGGTAGGGTCAAGGCATTGGCGGATGCTGCAAGAAAAGCAGGACTTGTTTTTTAATAGAATAGAACGAAAAGTTTTTATTTAATGCAAATGGAGATAAAAGTTGGCTGAAGAAGCAAGAATGTCAATACAGGGCGAGCAGCCGTTAGAAGATACCGTTGTCAAGGTGTTTCGTTGTTCGAAGGTTGTAAAAGGCGGACGTCGTTTCAGCTTTGCGGCACTGGTAGTCGTTGGCGATCGTGACGGTACAGTTGGTATCGGTTACGGTAAGGCTAACGAAGTTCCCCCTGCGGTTGAAAAAGCAGTTAAGGATGCCAAGAAAAACCTTCACAATATCGCATTGGTAGAAGGCACTCTTCCGCATAAGATAGTTGGAAAATGCAGGGCAACGACGATAACGATGGTACCGGCGAGTCCTGGTACCGGTGTTATCGCAGGCAACAGTGCTCGTGCAGTTCTAGAGTATGCCGGAGTTAAGAATGTACTGACGAAGATCAACGGAAGTACCTCGGCTAAGAA
This sequence comes from Planctomycetota bacterium, assembly GCA_023143375.1. Classification (GTDB taxonomy): domain Bacteria; phylum Planctomycetota; class Phycisphaerae; order Sedimentisphaerales; family Anaerohalosphaeraceae; genus JAFGKL01. The sequence goes on along the minus strand of JAGLHQ010000164.1, from coordinate 648 downwards.
CGTTGTGAAAGCTGTTATTGACGGCTTGATCAGGTTACGGAATAAAGAAATGATCGAATCTCTTCGTGGTGTAGAGATCGAAACAGTTAAAAGGTGGTGATATCCAAGATGTTGAACGACGAAATTACTGCAATAGCCGGTAAGTACAAAAAACGCAAACGTGTTGGCAGAGGAAAAGGTTCCGGCCACGGTAAGACATGCGGTAGAGGACACAAGGGTCAAAATAGTAGACCCGGTACCACTGCCCGTGCAACTTACGAAGGTGGACAGATGCCGTTATTCCGCAGACTGCCTAAGCGCGGATTCAACAACTATAATTTTGCCAGGCGTTTTGAGATCGTAAATATATCTCAGCTTGAAAAGATTTTTGATGACGGATCGGCAATTGATGTTCAGGGACTGGTGGCCGCGGGGTTGGTTGATAATGCAGCCAGCAAGGTCAAAGTTCTTGGCGATGGCGAATTAACCAAGAAACTCAGCGTTACGGCTCATAAGTTCAGCAAGAGTGCCGAACAAAAGATCGCAGGCTGTGGAGGCTCTGCAAAGGTCGTAGCTTAAAGACATGGATGCTTAAGGGATATATTTGATGCTTGGAACATTGATAAATGTGTTTAAGATTCCGGACTTACGAACTAAGATCCTGTTTAC
>JAGLHQ010000163.1 GCA_023143375.1 Planctomycetota bacterium | reverse complement strand
ATGTGGCTTGGCGAGCAGATAGATGAGTATGGTATTGGTAACGGGATCAGTCTTTTGATCATGGCTGGTATTGTAGTAAGATTGCCTGGTACGATCATGACTGTTTGGCAGGACACCGAGTTCAAAGTCGGTGCAGCTGCGGGTAAGTATGGTCCTGGTACGATCATGTTTTTGATCGTTGCATTTTTGTTTGTTGTCGCAGGTGCGATCCTTATAACTCAGGGTCAGCGTCGTATTCCTATCCAGCAGGCCAAACAGATGCGTGGAAGAAGGATGTACGGCGGTCAGAGGCATTATCTTCCTTTACGAATTAATCACGGTGGTGTTATGCCGATCATCTTTGCATCCAGTTTGATGATGTTCCCTCCGATCATTATAGACTATATACAGAAGATACCGGCGTTAAGCGGTTCGGGCGTTTTGCAGCAAATTCAGGATTCGTTCGGGCCGTCGGCGTTTACTTATAATGTCACGTTTATTCTTATGATCTTTGCTTTCGCTTACTTCTGGACTACGGTTCAGTTCCAGCCCAAAGATATGGCAAAGCGTTTGCGTGATGCGGGCAGTTTTATTCCCGGACTTCGTCCAGGACACAGGACTGCTGAGTACCTTGAAACAGTTATGATACGGATCACGTTCTTTGGAGCTTCGTTCCTTGCGTTTATCGCGGTTGTTCCAAGTGTTATTTCACAGGGCATGGGTGTTGACTACAGTGTGGCAATGTTCCTGGGCGGAACCGGCTTGCTGATCGTTGTCAGCGTTTCCCTTGATCTTGTACAGAAGATCGAAGCCAACTTGATAATGCGTAACTATGATGGATTTAGCGAATCCGGTAGAATTAAAGGAGCAGTAAGGTGAGGCTGATATTATTGGGCCCTCCCGGGGCTGGCAAAGGAACACAGTGTAAGCGTATCATTGAAAGATACAAAGCGGCTCATTTGTCGAGCGGCGATATTTTGCGAGCCGAGCGAAAAGCCGGTAGCGATCTTGGCCAGAAGGCCCAGAGCTTTATGGATTCCGGTGGGCTTGTACCTGACGATGTTATTATCGGGATGATGATTGGTGCAATGACCAGGCAAGCGGGCGGTTATGTGCTTGATGGTTTTCCGAGAACAACGGTACAGGGTCAGGAACTGGACAAAGCTCTTGCATCTGCAGGCGAAAAGATCGATGCGATCGTTAATTTGCAGATCGACGATGCAGTGATCGAGCCTCGCATGACAGGCAGAAGAAGCTGTCCTGTGTGCGGAGCGGTTTATCATATTGAAAATTTAAAACCTAAAGTTGACGGTCAGTGCGATAAGGGTTGCGGCGAGTTGGTTCAGCGTCCGGATGACAAACCGGAAGTTGTAGAAAATCGCCTTAAGATCTATCACGAACAGACCGCTGAGGTTGTAGGCTATTACGAAAGTACCGGTGCTACGATAATCAATATCAATGCCGATCAGGATATCGACAAGGTGTCGGCTGATGTGATCGAACAACTTGATAAGTTGGATGCTTAGGTTTATTAAATGGCTATAAAGCTGAGAAGTGCAAGAGAAATTGAGATGCTCCGGAACGCCGGGGCAGTAGTTGCAAAAGTTCTTTTACAATTACAAGAGGCAGCAGAACCGGGAATAAGTACCGGCGAGTTGGATGAGATCGCGCTGGACATAACGTCCGAGTGCGGTGCGGAAGCTCTGTTTAAGGGAGTCGAAAGCCCGTATGCGAAGAAGCCTTTCTCAGGTGCGATCTGTGCTTCGATCAATGAGCAGGTCGTTCATGGGATACCTTCAAATAAGGTTAAGCTTAACGATGGCGATATTTTAAGCGTTGATTATGGTGCGAAGCTTGCTGGATACTGCGGAGACGCGGCGGTTACGTTTGGTATCGGGAAGATATCAGCGGAAAAACAAAAGCTTATAGATGTAACCAAAGGGCTTTTGGATATCGCGGTCAAGACTTCGGCACCCGGTGTTAAATGGAGCGAAGTTGCAGGTAAGATGCAGGAAGCCTGTGAATCGGTAGGTTTTTCGGTGGTTAAAGACTTTGTAGGTCACGGCAT
>JAGLHQ010000162.1 GCA_023143375.1 Planctomycetota bacterium | reverse complement strand
GCATTTGCGTACTCCAATGTGAGCCGGTGTATGAACGGAGAAGATTTATCCTCCCAATTCTCAACAGCTACCTCGTTGTTTACAACGGTGTAGTCCCCGTTACCGTCAACCCTGAATAAATTGAAGTGAAAATGTTCCCGAACAGAATCTGCATAATACTGGATCTTCTTGCCGCCCAACTCATACGGATTCTTATGAGCAAGATGATGATTATGACCGATCACAGCCAATCCAAGATCGATCTTTTCTGCAAATTCCCCCATTATTCCCATCTCACTTTTATGATAGGCAGCTACCCTGAGATTGCCCCGCCCGACTTCACCAAGCCAGGAAATGTGGTCCTCTAATTGATACCCCCAGTCAAACTCAACCCAGCCGGTATTCACTATCATGCAACGCGTATCACCATACTCAAAATGATGATGCTGGAGCCCGTGATACTTATTCCAAAATTTCGATTTCACATCATATTGCCCCTTAAACGGCTGACTATGCTCCAGAAAGTCATGGTTCCCAACCGCCGAAAAAGTAGCAGCATCGAAACCGTGTACACCTTTCACGCCTGCCGGCTCATAACCCTTATAATAAAAGTCGGCTCTTTCCTGTGCATCAGGGAACCTGTCGGTAGTATTATTAATTACATCGCCGGTAACAAAAACCATTTCAGGCCCGATGATGTTGGCGAAATCGACAAGTGCCGATATCTTAGGCAATTTCTCCGGATGGCCGTTTATTCTTGCTCCCTGGGACAGATGGGTATCGGATATATGGAAGATGGTGTAATCGGTTTTGTATTTCTTGACAACCTTAACAGCTCTTAGGGAAATCTCTTGACCGGTCGAAGTATTCAAAACCAGATCATAGCGTTCCGACGGAGCCGACGATGGCACCTTAACGGCGATCTGCCTGTTATATGTGTTGCCAGACATCGTATCGTATACCCATGAACCCGTCTTGGAGGTTACTGTTGGTACGGGAACCGAGTTGTAGGGACCACGCAATACTACGGACGTGACGGTTTGACCGGCATCGGCATCAAACCAAACTGTGAAGCTATCGCCCGCTTTCACGATCGCCGTCGTGGCATTCCACGGATAAACGATCTTTCCGCAAAAGCCAATACTGCAAAAGATAATAACAAAAAGAAATACAAAAACGATTTTGACCTTACTGTGCCTCATAATTCCATTCTCCTGATTATTTTACAATTTCCCCAACTTGTCATTCCAGCGAAAGCTGGAATCCATTTCCATAATATAAACTTGTTTAACTTAGCAAACAAGTCTCATCATTACCAGCGGCTTCAGCACACACGATGGGTGGCACGGCCAAACTTGTTTGGCCGTGTTGTTACACTACACATTTGTCATTCCTGCGAAAGCAGGAATCTACATTCCAACAATCTAAACTTGCATTATGTCGGGTGGCACGGTCAAGCTTTGCTTGGCCGTGATTTAACATAACCCCCAAGGGGTTTAATGTAACAGCCCAAGGTCAGCCCAAAGGGCGCCACCCTGGGAAAACGCCAAAAACAACCCATGCCCTGTAAGGGCTATATAATAACCGCAACGCAACCAACGTCAACAAATATCATAAGGAAACCGCCTATCACTTGCACCAACTCCTACATCTGATATAATCTCAGCAAATAATACTGAGTTAATTTGATCATTGGAGATATAAATGCCATTTGAATTTGACGCAGAGAAATACAAAAAAGCATCAACTCATCAAAAGGAGTGGGGAAGGAAGTTGATTTCCCAATTACAGCTTAAAGGCGACGAAAAGATTTTGGACCTTGGCTGTGGGGATGGCGGAATAACTGCACAATTGGCACCCCTTGTGCCTGATGGACTTGTAATTGGCATTGATGCATCTCACAAGATGATCGACTCGGCAGACAAAACTCATAAAGGTCAAAACTTAAGATTTGACCGGATAGACATAAATGAAATTGATTTCGAAAATGAATTTGACGTTGTGATTTCTAATGCAACGCTCCACTGGATTAAAGATCATAACAAACTGCTTTCAAATGTCTCCAGAGCGTTAAAAAATAACGGCACAGCCCGTTTTAATTTCGCAGCCGATGGCAATTGCTCCACGTTTTACAAAGTGGTACGTCAGATAATGTCCCAAAAGAAATATACCGCTTACTTTGATCGATTTGATTGGCCATGGTATATGCCAACCATTCAAGAGTATGAAAAACTCTTGGCAAATGCTAAATTTACAGAGTCAAAAGTTTGGGGACATAACGCTGACAGATACTTCCCGGATAAAGATGTGATGATCGGATGGATCGATCAGCCGAGTTTAGTGCCTTTTCTAAAATGCATTGATGATACCGACAAACAGCCATTCAGAAATGCTGTGGTAGATCAAATGGTCAAAGAAACGATTCAGGACGACGGAACTTGTTTCGAAACTTTCCGAAGGATCAATGTTTTCGCGAAAGCATAACAAGAAAGCAAAAAAACAGTGTAATCCGTGCAATCTGTGGATTCCTTTTTATTTTTTAAAATTCGTGCCTATTCGTGCAATTCGTGGCTAAAATTATTTTTCAAAATCTGTGTAATCTGCGAAATCCGCGGTTTCTTTTATCTTTTAATCCTCCGCGTCCTCTGCGGTCTCTGCGGTAAAAAACTTTTTCCCCTCCACAGCAAACTCCCGGAACTTACTCGCAGGCAGCGTCACAGTCTCCCACTTCGGGCTCCGCACCTTCATAAACTCACGATAATCGTCAAGCGAAACCGCATAAAAAAAGTACCTCTCATCAAAAAACTCAAACACCTCCACCCCGTCCGTCTCAACATCGGCGCCCGTGATCTTATACACGAACACGAACACCGCACGCGTCCCCTTCTCGAAAACCAGCTCCCACTGGATCAGGCTCTTAACATCCTCAAGCGTCACCCAGCACTCCAACGATTTCATCCCCGCAAGGCTCTTGCCGTTAAACTCTCTGCCCTTAACCTCGGCAATAACCTGCCCCCCGCCACGAGGATACACTATAAAATCGAAACTTTTTATCTTATTTCGCGCGAATATTTTCCGCTTTTGCTGATCCACAGGCACATACTTGACCCCCTTTTCATCGAGCCAGCCCTCAAAAACATCCTCATATCCGTTCCGCTCATCCATCCATACGAGCTTATTGTTTTTTCTCCCATTGTCAACCCCGCTATTGCATTTCGCACCCGCTTCTGGTATAAATCGCATTATGGATACGGATATTCTAATCGGGATTATTTTGGTCGCAACCGCCTTACTGGCAGTGATCGTTCTTACGTTGACATCGAAACGCTCCATCGAGCGCATCGCATCCGACGGCTGCCGAACCGCGCGTCAAACACTTAAGGAAAAAGCAAATGGCAAGTAGCCCCGGCTCCTCTTCCAATCCAACCCCGGAGCTGTCGCGTGAGCTGTCACTCTTTCACGTAACGATGATGGGCCTCGGCATGATGATAGGTGCCGGCGTATTCCTTGGCATGGGGATATCAATAGGTGTTGCAGGCCCCGGCGGAGTCATTCTCACATTCGCACTCAACGGACTCCTGGCAATGCTCACTGCAATGAGTTTCGCAGAGCTTTCCTCGGCCATCCCACGCGCCGGCGGCGCATACAATTTCGCACGAATAGGATTTGGAAGAGGACCAAGCTTCATCGCAGGATGGATGGAATGGTTCGCTTCATCAGTCGCCGGAAGCATGTACGCCCTAACTTTCGCCATCTACACAATCCGCTACGCAAGCCAGATGGGATGGCTTAACGGACTCTTCCAGATGGCAGGATTTACGCCCGGTTCCCCCGAAGCACAATCATTCGAGATGAACATCGTAAAATGCGTCGCCGTCATAACCGCAATAACATTTATATACATTAACTTCCGCGGTGCCTCGGAAACCGGAAAGGTCGGCGCCTTCATAACAATGGGCCAAACCCTCTTCGTAATTATGATCGGACTCGTCGGCATCGCTACGGCCATAAAGGATCCCTCGCGCCTGCAAAACTTCTCACCCTTCATGCCAAAGGGCTGGTCCCAACTGCTGATCACCATGGGCTTTACCTATGTCGCATTCGAGGGCTACGAGGTCATCGCCCAGGCAGGCGACGAAGCAATAGACCCACGACGAAACCTGCCAAAAGCAATGATATACTCCGTCTGCATCGTAACATGCATTTACATCCTCGTCGCATTCGCAACCGTCGTATCCGTAAAGTCCGGCACCCAGGGCGTAGACGGCCCAGCCTGGAAATGGATCGGAAGCTTCAACGAAACGGGTTTCGGCGAAGCAGTAAAACGCCTGATGCCATTCGGAAACCTGATCCTGACCCTGGCTGTCATCTTCTCGTCAACCTCGGCACTTAACGCGACAATATACTCCGCCACCAGAGCTTCCTACGCACTCGGCAGGGACAGCATGCTCCCGAAGTTCTTCGCACACATCCACAAAACAAAGAACACACCATACGGAGCACTCATCGCAACAAGCATCATAATCCTGATCGTAACAACAATGCTCCCGACAGTAGACGTCGCATCAAGCGCAAGCATCATGTTTTTGTTCCTCTTTTTCATGGTTAACCTGTGCGTAATAAAGATACGCAGGTCCATGGCAGACGAGCTGACTTACGGGTTCCTCATGCCGCTGTTCCCCCTGTTCCCGATACTGGCGATCGTCTGTCAAGTCGTGCTGGCCGTCTGGCTCGTCCACATGTCACTTATCGCATGGATCGTAGCACCGATATGGATTTTTGCCGGCGTCGCCATATACTTCTTCTACGCTCGCTCACGCGCTATAACAACCGAAGACGAGATTCTCATCCTCGAAGAAGAAAAACACCACGACGAAATCGTCGAAGGCAAATACCCGATAATGGTAGCCGTCGCCAACCCGGCAAACGCATCGCAACTGATACAAAGCACCTTCCGCCTGTGCGGAGCAAAGGACGCACACCTGGAACTGATACACATGGTTCAGGTTCCCGATCAGGTATCCCTCCACGACGCTGAGAAATATACCAGTCCCGGCAAGGAAGGAATCTTCGAGGTAATGCTCTCGCTGTCGCTGCACTTCCCGATAAGTTCGACCATCCGATACTGCCGCAACGTCGCACGCGGCATCGTCTCGGCGATCCGCGAAAAGAAAACAAAGATGCTCGTCCTCGGATGGCACGGCGTAAAGCATCACACGATATTCAACCTCGGCTCGAAGATCGACCCGATCATAGAACAGTCCCCGTGTAACGTCGTCGTCCTGAAAGGCTGCGGCGGAAACAAAGTCTTCAAATCTGCCCTGGTCCCCATCGCCGGCGGTCCCAACGGAGCGCTCGCACTTGAAATCGCTTCGATACTAACGGCGCCCGACGAAGGAACGGTAACCGCATTCTGCGTTGACACCGGCCGAGGGCCCGTCGACTTCGATGCGTTCCTGGATAACAACAAAAAGTTCGACATACCACGCGCTAATCTAAAAACAAAAACAGTTAAAGCAAAATCCGCGGTCAAAGCGATCCTGAAAGAAGCAAAAAACCACGACCTGGTCGTACTCGGAACCACCCATAAGCCGTTGTTAAGACAGATGGGACGAATGAGCCTGCCGGAAAAGATCGCCATCAGAACCCCAAAACCAGTCGTCATGGTCAAAAGCGACATCGGAGTAAGATCATGGATAAGACGCTGGATATAACGAAACCTTGTGCGTCACCGTAGGATGGGCAACTTGTTGCCCATGCGGTATTTGTCATCCCAGCGAAAGTCGTAGGTCGTAGGATGGGCAAATCTTTTGCCCATGCGGAAAATATTTAAGGAAACGCTGACAATGAAAAAATGCCCATTTTGTGCAGAAGAGATTCAGGACGAAGCGATCAAGTGCCGGTATTGTCATGAGTTCCTTGATAAGTCCAAGACAGCCGCCGTCGTCGCTGTCGTCCCTGCGAGTACAAAATGGTATCACCACAATGCGGGCACCGTGGCAGCGATCCTGATTCTGGGCCCGCTGGCGCTGCCGCTGATAGCATCGAACCCAAACTACAGCAAAACAACAAAAACCATAATCTCAACAATAGTCATCGCGCTGACGATAGTACTGTGCATTGCCATTGTTAAATTGTGTACCTACACCTTCCAAACAATAGGAGAACTTGGATTATAAATTTTGCTTACGTTTTTTTGGTACTCCTTTTGTGCACTTTTGTGCTGTTTTCAAATTGGGTTTGTTTTTTTTGGGCGTTTTTCAATTATCTCCTTAACTCATTATTATTGCTTACCTTACGGTTATTTTAGTGGTTGTTAAATTGGGTTTGTTTTGCATAATTTACCTTTTCGGCTTTGAGTTGTAACCCTTATTTGTTTACCACGAAGTACACGAAGAACACGAAGGCGCCTTAATTCATATTTTAAAGAACTACATTTTCCGCATGGGCAAACGAGTTGCCCATCCTACGGAACTAATCGTGACTCGTGATTAGTGAGTCGTGACTCGCGGGCGCCTGCGGCGTCTCCAGCCTCCGGCTGGTTAAAAGGCTTTCGCACCTCCGGTGCCGCTTCGCTGGGCAGTTAATCGAACTGGAAGTTCTGTTAACTGCGTGGAGGCCGACTTAAGCCGGCACTTTTATCCCAGGGTGGCGT
>JAGLHQ010000161.1 GCA_023143375.1 Planctomycetota bacterium | reverse complement strand
AGCGGACGTCGCTTTGGATGGGGAAGCTTTTGTAACGGCCCTGGTAGAGGTGGCCCATACCAACTGTGGCGTGGGATTTATGCCAGCGATGAGAGTGGGTAACAGTTATCCATTTCATAAAGCCGGACAGGTCGCCATCGTTCTTTGGCCAAAGGACCAAGTGCCAGTGGTTGGACATTATGCAATATGAGCAGATTCGCATGTCGAATAATTTTTGGCCTTGTGCGAGAATGTTTTCAAAGGCCTGGAAGTCGGAGGGCTTTTTGAAGATGCGAAGACGGCCGTTGGCACGATTGAGAACGTGATAGACGATATTTGCTTTTGTTATTCGTTTGGCTCTTGGCATAATTGACAATTATATGGACAAAAAACAGTTTGTCAAGCGAAAAAGGTGTCTGACCCCTTTAATTTACCCCTCGCATGTCGAATAGTTTTTGGCCTTGTGCGAGAATGTTTTCAAAGGCTTTAAAGTCGGAGGCCTTTTTGAAAATGCGGAGGCGGCCGTTGGCACGATTGAGAACGTGATAGACGATATTTGCTTTTGTTATTCGTTTGGCTCTTGGCATAATTGATGATTATACGGCTAAGAGCCAGTTTGTCAACAGAAAAAGGTGTCTGACACCTTTAATTTATAAGTAAAGACTTTTCAGCCGCACTAAGCGGGGCAACCAAATTGACGATCGCCAATGCTGCCAAGGCAATTATTTCTGTTTTTATTTTAATCATTATTACAAGCCTCTTTTTTTATCTTAATCTCGAATTTGTGAAATCATTTGGATAGTCTGCGCAATCTTTTCCGACAAAGCTTTGTAATCCTGTGAAGCGATCAGTTCCTTTGCGATCAGTTTAGAACCTATTCCAGCACAGGCGATCCCCGCTGAGAACCATTCGGTCAGGCTTTCCTTCGTTGGAGAGACTCCTCCAGTCGGCATCAGTTCGGTCCAGGGCATCGGGCCCTTGACCGATTTAACGAACGCCGGCCCGCCGACCTGGGCACCGGGGAATATCTTGCATATTTCCACACCCAGACAATGCGCATTGTGAATTTCCGTAACCGTTCCGCACCCGGGCGAATAGGGTATCTTTCGGCTATTGCAAAGTCCGGCAGTCTCTTCATCCAGCACGGGACCAACGACAAAGTCAGCACCTGCGTTTATATACATAGCGGCCGTCGGAGCATCGCAGATGGAACCTACGCCAAGGATCATCTCGTTACGCTCAGCGTCGCGGTATATTGCTAATTGTGTAAAAACATCTATCGCCCTGTCCCCGCGATTGGTAAATTCGATCACCTTAGCACCGCCGGCAACACAGGCGGCTGCAATGTTTTTTGCAACGTCAAACTCCGGATTGTAAAACACCGGAACCAAGCCAATTGTTTTCATTGCCGAGAGCGTTTCTAAACGTGTGTGTCGAGCCATTTTATATTCCTTACTATTTTTTGTTTTCTATTGTTTATCTCGCGATCCGGGCGTTCCCACCTTTTACGATACGTTCAACTTCTTTTAAGCTTGCCGTCGTGGTGTCCCCGGCTGTTGTCATCGCGATTGCCCCATGAGCGGCACCGTAGTTAACCGCCTCAACCGGTGGTTTGCCTTCCATCAATGCATATATCAAACCGGAAGCAAAGCTATCGCCGCCGCCAACACGGTCAAGAATTTCCAAGTCCTGTCGTAAGATCGCATCATAAAACTCTCCGCCTGCATACAGAACCGCACCCCAGTCATTCTTAGTGGCGGTTTTGGCATTTCGCAAAGTGGTCGCAACAGCTTTGAAATTCGGAAATTCTTTTACAACTTCTGAGATCATTTTTTTGAAGTTTGTCGGATCCAGCTTCGAACATCCTTCGTCCATCCCTTCCACTTCGAATCCCAAAGACGCCGAAAAATCTTCCTCATTGCCGATCATAATATCGACCAGCGGTGCGATTGCCCGGTTAACTTCCATAGCCTTTTCTTTGCCGCCAATGTCATTCCACAACGACGGGCGATAGTTCAGGTCATAAGAGATTATCGTGCCGTGTTTTTTGGCGACGGTCATCGCTTCGATAACGACCTCCGGCGTAGTTTCGGACAGCCCTGCAAAAATGCCGCCGGTATGAAACCAACGGACACCATCGACACCGAAGATGGTGTCCCAATCGATATCACCTTTTTTGATTTGCGACGCAGCACTGTTAGCTCGATCAGAACACCCAACCGCTGCGCGCAGGCCGTGCCCGCGCTCGGTAAAGTTCAGCCCGACCCGGCTCTTACGCCCAATACCGTCAAACGGAACCCATTTGATATAGTCCTGGCAGACGCCGCCCTGATAGAGCATATCCTCAAGCAGGCGCCCAACCGGATTATCCACGATCGCCGTAACCACCGCCGCCCGCTTTCCGAAGCATCGTTTCAGGCCGCGGGCCACATTATATTCACCGCCGCCTTCCCAGACCTTAAACTGTCGCGTTGTGTGTATCCGCCCTTCGCCCGGATCAAGCCGCAGCATGATCTCACCCAGCGACAAAATATCATATTTGCATTTCGATTCATCTCTCAATTTTAAGCCATCCATATTTTCACCTCTCGATTTATCAGTTCCTATCGTGCCAGCCATCCGCCGTCGACGGCGATGGTGTACCCCTGCATGTAATCAGCCGCTGCCGAAGCAAGAAAGACCGCAACACCTTGTAAGTCTTCGGGAGTCCCCCATCGCCCGGCTGGGATGCGATCAAGGATCGCCTTGTTCCTATCCTTATCTTCCCTCAGCGCCTTGGTATTATCCGTCGCCATATAGCCCGGCGCGATAGCGTTTACGTTAATGTTATGCGCACCAAGTTCGTTGGCCAGCAAGCGCGTCAGGCCCATGACCGCACTTTTCGAAGCTGTGTACGACGGCACAAAGATACCACCCTGGAAACTGAGCATCGAAGCGGTGTTAACGATCTTGCCTCCGCGTCCCTGTTCGATCATTTGCTTACCGACAGCCTGACTAAGGAAAAACAGCGTGCGAATATTAATATTCATTACGTCGTCCCAATCCTTTTCGGTAAACTCGGTGATCGGCGCCCGACGAATTATTCCTGCATTGTTGAACAGTATGTCAATGCCGCCCATTTCTTCGACGGTAGCACTGACGATGGCGTCTACGGATTCTTTTTTGCTAAGATCGGCGGTGATATCTCTGCACTTTCTGCCCAAAGCTTCAATCATCATCTTGCTTTCTGACATATCGAGAATATCTACTAACGCAATGTCAGCGCCTGCCTCTGCAAGCCCAACTGCCATACCCTGCCCAAGCCCGCGAGCAGCGCCAGTTACAATAGCAACCTTGCCGTCTAATTTAAATTGATCCAGTATCATAATGATCCCCTGTTATTTTATGTCTTCGATTTTTAAATGATCCATATCATCGAACGCCTGGTTCTCGCCTCCCATACCCCAGCAGAAGGTGTACGCCGCCGTCCCTACTCCGGAATGGATCGACCAACTCGGCGAAATCACTGCCTGTCCACTGTCAACAGATATATGCCGTGTTTCATCTGGTTTGCCCATAAAGTGAAAAACTCGTGCACCATCTGCAACGTCAAAATACATATAAACTTCCATCCGACGTTGATGGGTATGTGCAGGCATTGTGTTCCACACACAACCCGGATCAAGCTCGGTAAAACCCATTACAAGCTGACAACTCCTGGCGGTATCGGGACAGATGCACTTAAAGATGGTGCGTTTATTAGATTCCTCAACAGTGCCAAGATTAATTGGCGCCGACTCTGACTTTTGAATATGAACGGTCGGATAATCGGCATGGGCCGGGTAGCTAAGCAGATAATACTTTGCAGGACCGGCCTTATCATCACTGGCAAAACTAATCTCGTTTGAGCCGCGGCCGACATACAGACAATCCTTATTCGCCATCGCATAATCGGTGCCATCAATGGTAACAACACCGGCTGCGCCAATATTCAAAATGCCAAGCTCACGTCGCTGACAAAAATAATCGGATCGCAATTCATCGGCCGAAGTTAATGATAAAGTTTGATCGACCGGCACAGCTGAGCCGACGATCGCACGATCAACATCGGAATAAACCATCTCAATAACATCCGGCTGAAACAACGACTCTATCAAAAAATCATCTCTTACTTCCTGCGTCGTCATCCTGCAAAACCGAACCGGGTCTGGGCTATATCTTACTTGCATGTGGCTATTCCTTTTCTAAAATATATTCTTGAATTACTATTATATTCCTTTTTCGCAATGCACGAGCCATTTTTCGTGCAGCGCCTTCAATTCATTAACTACTTCTGGATGTTTGGCAGAGAGGTCCGTCGTTTCTGTCTTGTCCTTTTCCATGTCATACAGTTCCCACTTCTCTCGCCATGCGACAAGTTTCCATTTACCTTTCAACACAGCCTTCCCCCTGGACCACTGCCAAAAGATCGCACCTCTGCGCCGAGCTGCCTTACCCCTCAGTACCGGGACCAGACTTTCGCCTTCATAAGGAGTGATGGTCTGTCCCTTGTGGGTCTTTGGATAAGAGGCTCCGGAGACCTCCATCAAAGTCGGCATAATATCAATGAAGTGACCCGTATGATCCGTGATAGTCCCCGGCCGTTTAATAACACCCGGCCCCCATGCGATCAGCGGAGTGCAGATGCCGCCCTGATGGCTGCGGTTCTTGAAATATCGATACGGTACATTGCTGGCATTTGCCCAGTCCCCTCCAAGCGATGTCCAGCGGGTCATCTCCCCAATTTTGCCCGTTTGGTTTTTCAGCCGGACAACCTCAGCGGAACATCCGTTGTCAGAGGCGAACAAGATGAGTGTATTCTTTTCTTTGCCGAGTTCCTTAAGCTTGGCCAGCAGCTTGCCAATGTTCCGGTCCATACAGTCAACCATCGCCGCATAGACAGCCATCTTCCTGGATTCGATCTTCTTTTGCTCGTCGCTTAACGCATCCCAGTCATTATATGTAGGCTCAGACAGCGGCATTGACTTATCGATCAGTCCAAGCTCAACCTGACGCCGGTATCGCTGCCTGCGCAATACCGCCCATCCGTCTTTATATCTATCTTCATACTTCTTTATATCTTTCGGCCAGGCCTGCAGCGGATCGTGCGGCGCGTTAAATGCCAGATATAGAAAGAAAGGCTTTTCTTCATTCTTGTACTCGTCGAGATACCCGATGGCATGTTTGGCAAAGTAATCAGTTGTATAAAAATCCTTTTCCTTCGGGGTGTATCCAACGAATGTCTTGTCGTCGATACACCAGGCGCGTTTGCCGGGCCTCTTCTGGGCGGGGATACCTTCACCAAGCCGCGGCTTGCCGGGGTTGAAATAGTTGCAGGCCCCATCGCGAAGCCCGTAGTACCTATCGAACCCCTGATCGTATAAGCTGTCGAGGCTGTGATGTTTTCCGGATGCCAAAGTCCGGTAGCCGGCGCCGCGAAGTACATCGCCAAGGGTAACACAGTTTTTGGTAAAATGCACCGGTTTCCTATCCATCCCGCATTGCTGAGCATAGAGGCCGGTAAGCAGGCAGGCACGGGATGGCATACACTTAGCAGTGTTGTGCATTTGCGTGAAACGAATCCCGCCCTTTGCCAAACTGTCAAGGTTAGGCGTTGCTATTTCGCTGCCATAGCATCCGAGATCGGACCACCCCATATCGTCTGCGAGGATCAATATAATATTCGGTCGGGTTTCCTGGGTCTGTCGAGCTATCGACAGGCTTTTATTGTTCGTACAGGCCGACAGCGAAAAAATGCCGATCGACAGTGCGCAATTTTTTAAAAATTGTCTTCGTTCCACAAAGGTCCTTTCGTAAAATTATTTATTCAGTTTATAGCCAGCCCTGTAGGGATATTGATCGAACATTTCGCCGCCGTCGATAACTCGTGGATCGGCAGTGTTTTTCAATTCATCTGAAAGCCTCGCCGCGAGCTTGGTTTTGATCTTTGCATAATCTTTCCTGGCGGCAAGATTGGTAAGCTGATCGGGGTCGGTTGAAATATCATACAACTCCTCGGCGGGGCGTTTTGCAAAGGACATCGCATAGTAAGGCTTTATATTGGGATCATTGCGATGATCGATAAGGTATTGTTTCGTCGGCCCGTTGTCGCAATCAGTATGTACATCCATAGGATGTGTTGCGCCGGAGAGTACACCGGCGGGCCAGCGATCTGGCTTGAAGTTACGGATATATAAATACTGATCCGTTCGGATGCCGCGACAAGGATAACCATCCATTGATGGCGATTCCTGGGCTGGAGTATGTCTTTCCTTGCCGAAGATAACGTGGTCACGTTTGCGGTCAACTAGCCCTTGTTTTTTTGAGTTTAGCACCGGCAATAATGATCGTCCGACCATCTGTTTGGGTATTTTTATTTCGGCTGCTTCCAGGAAGGTCGGTGCCAGGTCTATCAGCGACATGAAATCTTTTACTCGCCGGTCTCCTCGGACCTCGACTCCCCAGCGGATAGCCATCGGTACACGAACGCTCATGTCATAAATGTTGCTCTTGCATCGCGGGAAGGGCATACCGTGATCGCCGGTCATAACGATAATCGTATTATCCATCTCACCGATTTCTTCGAGAAGCCGGATCGCCTGTCCGCATTCAGTGTCAAACCGCTGGACCTCGAAGTAATAGTCGGCGATATCCGATCGAATGTCTTCGACGTCGGGGTAGAATTTGGGCGGTTTAATTTTTGAAAGATCCATTCCCGAATTTTTACCGCTGCCTTTTTTATAACCGCGATGCGGATCGCTTGTTCCAAACCAGAAACAGAATGGCTGATCGTTTTTGCGATCGGCAAGAAACTGCTTGAAGCCCTTTTTATACTGAGGTCCGCATGGGTGCGTGTCGAGATATCCGCCGGGTTTGAGTTTGCCTGGTCCCCAACATTTGCGCCAATGTCCGATGTGGTAGCCTGCCTCTTTCAAGAGCAATGGAAACACCGGAATATCGACGTCCAGCGTAGAGTGCAGATTCGCTCCCTCTTTCAGCCGCCAGTGATATTGTCCGGTCAAAATGGAATTACGGCAGGGCGTACAGGACGGGGTGGAAACATAGGCATGATCAAACAATACTCCTTCGGCTGCCAGCCGATCGAAGGTGGGGGTTTTGACGACCGGATCTCCGTATGCGCTGGCGTGGGGCCAGCCCCAGTCGTCTGCCAGACAGAAAAGTATATTTGGCTGAGTCGATTTTTTATTGTCTGGTAATTTCTGAGCCCCAACACATCCGTGGGCAGCAAAGCCGGCTGTTATCAAACCGGAAAGTTTTAAAAAATCTCTTCGTTTCATTATCATCGCTCCTTGCTGTCTTTACAGCAAACAAACATTATAGAATCCAATTATTTCATTCTTCCGGGCGGGCGCTTGTTTTTCTCGAAATCCGATAAAAATTTGTCAGCCATGCTTTTGATGTTGGCGACAACTTCAGGATAATCGGAACTTACATCCTTTGTTTCTGCCAGATCGTTTTCGAGATCGAAAAGCACCCCAGCCGCAACTTTTTTATTTCTAAGCACCTTAGCATTTGTCCCTTTAGATGCTTCTTCCCTTATGAATAATTTCCATTTCTTATACCTAAATGCAAAAAGTCCGCCCCCATCAAAGTAGGCAAAAGTTTCCCGCGGCGGGTTTCCCCCGCTTCTGCCAAACATACAAGATGAAATGTCAACACCGTCAATCACACGGTCATCCGGTACTTTCGCACCAGCCAACCCGCAGAATGTAGGCAGCATATCGATAATACCGATTAGATCGTGAGACTCACTGCCCGGCTTAATTTTCCTTGGCCAGCGTGCTACAAACGGTGTACGTGTACCGCCTTCGAATGTCGTCCATTTTCCATCCCTTAAGGGACCTGACTTGCCGCCGGACTCCGCATTTAGAGCTTTGAGTTGCGGACCATTGTCCGAACAAAAAATGACCAGCGTGTTCTTCGTCAAATTAAGTTCTTCAATTGTTTTCAGAACTTGGCCAACACTGAAATCCATTTCCTCAACACAATCGCCATACAGACCACGCCCGGATTTGCCCTTAAACCGAGCGGAAGGACGAAGCGGAATATGCGGAAGAAAATGGGCGAAATAGAGAAAGAAAGGCTTATCTTTATTCTCATTAATGAATTCAACGGCACCTGCGGTATAAAGTTCCGTATCGGTTACATTTTGAGATCGCCTGTTCTGCAATTTGCCGTTCTTATAATAAACATGTTTAGAAGGATATTTCTTCCTCCCGCTCTCGAAGAAGTCATAGCCGTCTTTTTCGAGCTTTTCGGTATCTACAGCACTGGCTTTAAAAAGCGAATAATCAAACCCATGATTGCCCGGCCAAAACGGTTCCCATTCGCCCAGATGCCATTTGCCAACCATCCCGGTTCGATACCCCTGTCTCTTAAGCAACTCGGGGATCAGAACTTCATCTTTATTGACACCCCACTTATCATCAAGGTATATAACACGATTTAGACCCACTCGGTTCGCATAACAACCTGTCAAAAGAGCCGCCCTGCTAGGTGAACAGCGAGGATGAACATGAAAGTCCGTAAACTTCATGCCTTGATTGCGAATACTGTCGATGTGAGATGTATCGATATCCGTTGCTCCATAACAGCCCAGATCTCCATACCCCATATCGTCTGCCATAATAAATACAATATTCGGTTTTTTAGCGGGCCCTCTATGAGCGTTTTCTATGCAACCGGGTACCAACGATGCCAAAACACCTATTGCGCCTGCCTTTAAAAAGTCTCTTCGTTTCATTATTATCGCTCCCTTGCCTTTTAGTCAGTAAATTCAATACTCACCGGATTATCAACACGTATCTTATAATTCTTCAGATACTCCTGCCACTTGACAAAACTACCAAACTCTTTAACCGAATCCCAGCATGTACCGGTATAATAAACAACAGGCTCCTCGATACCGGCACTTACGACCTGCATCAGGTGGCCGTTAACCTCGGTAATACGAGTATCGTTTGCAAACACAGTTCCGCAACCCATCATACCATTTTTGCCGGCCTCTTGCCAGTAACCGGCGATGCCCGCATCGACAAACTTACTCTTGCTCCCACGCAAAACAATACCGCTGCCGACCGTAAGAGAAGTAACATCATCACTGCTGTACGTACACTCGAACTTACAAAGGCTGCTCCCAAGATCGATAGAAACACGCTTAACCTCGCTAACACTTGCGCCGTCAACCTTCCAAGGATTATACCTCAGCTCGAAAATCGAACGAATAGGGCCGTTTTCAATAACCTTCCACTCTGCATAGTTTCTGCCCATAACGATTCTTTTACCGTCAGGCAAAGGCGCCATCCCGCCGCAACCAAGCGTGGGGCCGACCGAATAAAAATCTCCGCCCTTGCCATGATTCGCATGGTAATCACCGCTGGCTAACATCTTATCGAACACCAGCTCCGGCACATTCTTACTCCACGCATCGATACCGCAGCTAAGCAATTCAACCTCCAACGCGGGACCGTACATACGAAAAACAACCTTGTCATTTTCCCAGGCAAAATCATCTTTCCGCTCGGGCACAAAACGGCAAAACGTTGTAAACTCAGACTCCGGTTTTTTTATGTTTGGCGGCTGTTTCATCACCCAGAAATATTTCTTCTCACCAGGCGCCATGTCCGTCTGGAAAAGCAGTTCAGCCAAAGCCCCCTCACCGACTATTTGTGTTACCAACAGGCGATTGGTCTTAAGATCGAACACTGCAACATTGTCTTTTGTCAGCCCCGCAACAGCCTTCGTTGCGTCCTTCCAATTAAGACTGATCGTCTCACTGTTTCTAAATATCGCAGCTGGGTTGGTGACGATGACTTGTTTAACCGGTGCCCCTTTCCGAATCGCGATCTTATACACCTCGCTGCCTGCCAGCAGAAAAGAACCGACGCCGTAAATCTCAGTTTGATCGGCGGTGACGTGCCGCGGATCGGCTCCGATGGGCTGAACAAACCCCAGCTTGCCGTCCGGATGCACACAGTCAACCAAACCTTTCCACGCTTTCATCACCGCAGGCAGATATTTTGCTTCATTCAGCAAGCCGTGGTTGATGCCCCACGCCAATCCATAACAATAAAACCCGCTGCCGCTGGCTTCTTTGGATGGGAAGTTTACCGGGTCGAGCAAACTCGAATGCCACAGCCCCTCTTTCGGCTGGATCGCAAGTATCTTGGCAGCCATCTGTTTGTACAGTTTCTCATATCGCCGGCGGTCCGGATGGTCCTCCGGCAGTTCTTCCAGCACCCGGACATAGCCGCCAAGCACCCAGCCGTTACCACGCGACCAGAAAACCTTCCTCCCATTGGCTTCACGTTTGCTAAAATACCGGTCATCCCGGAAATACAAATGCTCTTTAGTGTCATACAGATAATCCGTCGTCGCCCACCACTCCTTGTTCATATAATCCAGATACTTCGTTTCCCCTGTAATGCGTGCAAGCTTCGCCCAGACCGGCGGTGCCATGAACAAAGCGTCGCACCAGTTGTAACGCTTCTTGTGCTCACGCTTATCATGGGTAAGAGGGGTATCGGGCTGATTGGCCAGTATCCAGTCAAACCGCTGCTGGATCGGAGCGATCATTTTGGGGTTCCTGTATTTTTTATACAGTTCGATATACATCTGCGCAACCGCATGATCGTCCGCATGATATTTTCGTTTGTGCGGCTGCCATTTATTCTTTTCACCGAACCCGATCAAGGCATCGTAATATGTATCGCTGTCAGCCATTTGCGCCCAGGCCGTCATTCCCGCAAACAATGCAGCATGCGTCCAGTCCGCAGTGTGATGCCTGCTGGGATTAGCCAGTTGCCAGTCGGCAACCTTCGTCATAACGATTTTGATCTGTCCCGGCTGCATCTCTTGCGGTAAGGGCTGCGTTTGCTGTGTAGTGGCGCATCCGCACATAAAAACAGCTTGCATCATAAAAACGATTAACAGGTTTTTTTTCATCTGAACATCCCTTTCAATTCGATCATGCAATATATCCCAATTTTGCAGAAAGCTCCTTAGCAGCCTTCTTGACGTGCGTGCAAATATCTGTTTTCTTTTGGCCGTCGGCTTGCGTCGCAGGCCCCGTCACACCGACCGCGGCGACGACCTGCCCGGCGCTATCTCGCACCGGCGCAGCAAGGCACCAGATAGCATCATTATATTCGTGATCATCAATTGCGAAACCATTGGTTCTAACTCTTTCAACCTCTTTTTGCATTTCCGGTAAAGTAACGATAGTTTTGCCCGTAAGTTTTTGGGGAGATGTCGCCGAAAAGTATTCCTCAAGCTCATGGGCATGCCGATAAGCCAAAAACACTTTACCCGTTGACGAGCAGTACAATGGAACAGTCGCTCCCGAACGAGAGGCAACACGCACCGGGTTTGGGCTGTCGTGGACTTCCAGGATCAACGACTGCCAACCACTCGGTATCGCCAGATGGGCCGTGAAATGCGTCTTCGCTGCCAGTTCACTCAGGAAAGGTATTGACAGAGAACGTATCTCAAGCGACCGAAGCGAATTGAGTCCTATTTCTATCAATCCCGGACCTGCAAAGAACAAAGTGCCCCGCTTCTCAGCAATGCCCTCGGAGCAGAGCGTCTTTAATATGCGAAATGCTGTTGTCCTGGGAATCTGGGTCAGGCTTTCAACCTCCGCAGCCAAAATCCCTTCCGGCCGATCCACCAGGATCTTCATTATTTCGCACGCCTTCACCAAATTTGGAATAACATAATTATTCATATATGAACACTCCGTTTCTTATTTGAATAATTATAAATGATATTCTGTAAAAGTCAAGCTGTTATTTGACGCAGAAGATTAGAACCAAAACACCACGGCTAAGAATGATAGCGTGTCGATCCCGGGTTGCCCAGCAAGCCCTAAGTAGTTGGTATAGATGGAGTTACGAGAGGTATTTTTGATGTTTATTTTGGGAAGCTAGCGTTCTACCATTGAACCACGCCCGCGTAAACCTTTAATTCATAAGGAGATAGATGATTATAACCGGCCTGTCAGGTCGATATCTATCGAACCATAACCTGGCCTGCGTCGACTACGAGAGTTTGCCCGGTGATCATGCGTGATTTTTCAGAAGCCAGAAAGACCACAGCGTCGGCGATGTCCCGGCCCTTGATCTCTTTGTTCAGAATCGTTTTGCTGACGTAATGCGGGATCACCTCTTCAGGCTCGATGTTATATTTCTTTGCGCAAACTTTAATATATTCCGGGTTCCAAATCTTCGAGCCTTCGAATACATTGCCCGGACAAACACTGTTTACTCTTATGTTATGTTGGCCAAGTTCCATCGCCCATCCGCGTGCCATGTGAAGTTCGCCCGCCTTTGTTGCATTATAGGGCGTGTTGTTCTTGCTGGCATCGAGACCGGACTTTGAGCTTAGGTTAACAATAGTTCCGCCGGTGCCTTGTTCTATCATCAACCTGGCGGCGTGTTTGGCCATTAGAAAGTATCCGGTCAGGTTTACTTCTAACGCAAACCTCCATTTATCAACGGGCATATCGACGAGTGCCCCTGCCGGTGCTACGCCTGCTGCGTTTACAAGAATATCAAAACTCTCAAAACTCTCCTTAATATTAGCAAATATTTTTTCTACATCGACTTCATTCGTAACATCGCACAACACAGCGGTCGCGGTTACTTCGGGCATTTTTTTATTGATCATTTCGCATGTCTGCGTTGCTTGCTGTTTATTAATATCGGCAATGACAACATTGGCGCCTGCCCTGGCGATGCCGATGGCGATACTTCTGCCCAGGCCGCTGCCTGCGCCGGTTATGACTGCTGTTTTGCCGTTAAGTTCTTTGCTTTCATTCATCATTAGATTCCTTTTTTCTTATTGTTTTAAAAGCACATCTTCCGCTTCTTTGGTCCATAGGCCGTCTGCAAGTTTGTCTGCGATCTGGGGCATTTTTTCGCCAAGCTCCTCGATCTTTACAAGCGATAATCCTTCAACAGAAGGGTATACTACGATCTTGCCCGGTATAAGGCGTTTCTCAACTGCACGTATGCCTTCGACCGCTCCGTCTAAACCGCAAATCGCTGCTGCTGACAGATTCGTATTGAGCTTTCCATTTTCAACTTTGGCAAGAACGGTTTTCATGTCATCGAGTACCGAACCGCTGGTACCTATGAAGTAAAGGTGCTTTTCGATGTAAACGTCAAGGTCAATCATTCCTGAAACTGCGGCGGGGATTCCGGCAAATATATTAATAATGCCTTTATCGTCACATGATTTTACCGAGGCAGCAACTATCGCCGGTATCGGTGCCATGATCGCGGAGTAATTGAAAGCTACGTCAAGGCTATCCTTTGACGGATCGTATGCTTGATATCCAACATTATTTGTTTTAGCAAGAGGTTCTGCGATAGCGGATAAAGCGTCTAGCCTTTCTTCATCAAGGTCGCATGCATAAACCGTAACACCTTCGATGCCCTGACATATATTTCTTATCACGTGCATCACGCCCATGGGCCCACCTGCGCCTACGACATCGATCTTATCTCCTTTGCGTATCTCGCCGGAAACAGGAATGTATTGCATCGACTCGGCAGGGTCGGAACCTGTTGTGCCGATGACTCTGATGCCGCCGTAGTGCACACGTCCTATCTGAGATTCTACCTCTGTGCCAAACTTTCCGCCGCACTGAACGATGTTAAGCAATCCGCCTGCGCCTACTTTCGGGAACAGGTTCATAACTGTTGCAGCATCTGAACCGTAATAGATCACATCATCAAAAGCAGCGTCTTTAAACTCTTCAATGCCGTTTGCATAAATAACACTAATTTCTTTAAAGACCTTCGACTCTGCAACAACGATCATCGCTGACGGCATACCGAATTTGTCAATAAACGCCATAAACATTTTTTCGTCAAATCTATCTTCCACAACTACCAGCATCTTGCCGTCGGCTTTTAGCGATGTGCGTTCCCTTGCAACATAAGAATTCTCTACACATGCCCACGGTTCGACAAGAGCAACAGCAGAGGCGCTAATCTCTTTGGATGCGTGGATCAGCATCGAATCACCTTCGGGTGAGGTAATGATCCTTTGGTCCATCAATACATACTGCTGTAAGCCGCCTTCGAAGTTATAACCAAAAGATGCGTTGGAATTAACATTTGGCAGCCAGCGGTAATCTGTTTGAACAAGATAACGGGCGCCAACCTCAATATCCGTGACCTTGTCGCCGATGGCAACAACTATTACAGATGTTTCGTGGCCCGGTACTGTTGGTTTATCGGCGGGTACATAGCTTGGTATCTCATCTAAGATCGCAGTGTCGACCCCTGATTGTATATTGCCTTT
>JAGLHQ010000160.1 GCA_023143375.1 Planctomycetota bacterium | reverse complement strand
GCTTCGTTGATGATCGCTTCAAGTTCGGCACCGCTAAACATCGGTGTGCCCCTGCCAAGCCTTTCATAGTCAACATCCGGACCGATCTGGACCTTCTTGGCATGAATCTTAAGTATCTGCACACGCCCTTTAAGATCAGGCAGCGGAACGACAACCTGCCTGTCGAATCTGCCCGGACGAGTCAGGGCGCTGTCAAGAATATCTCCCCGGTTGGTAGCTGCCATAACGATCACCTGATCGTCCGTATCGAAACCGTCCATCTCAACTAAGATAGCGTTTAATGTTTGTTCTCGTTCGTCGTGTCCGCCGCTGGCAAAGCCCGGACCGCGTTTCTTACCGATCGCGTCGATCTCGTCGAGGAAGATAATGCACGGAGAGTTCTCCTTGGCCTGCTTGAACAGATCGCGTACCCGGCTGGCGCCTACGCCGACGAACATTTCTACAAAGTCGCTTCCAGAGATGCTAAAGAAAGGAACATCGCTTTCGCCGGCGATAGCTTTCGCCAAAAGGGTCTTTCCGCATCCGGGAGGGCCGACAAGCAGTACGCCTCTCGGGATACGTCCGCCGATCTTTTTGAACTTCTTAGGGTTCTTTAAAAATTCGATCGTTTCGGTAACTTCTTCTTTTGCCTCTTCGATGCCTGCGACATCGTCAAAGGTCATTTTTTGCTGGTCGTTGCCGCGTACTTTGTGCTTGCTTCTGCCAAAGCTCATCAGCATCCCGCCGCCTGCCTTGGCGTTACGCATGAATACGAAATAGACAACCCCGAGAATAAGTACGAACGGCAAAAGCTGGAAGAGGATAGGCAGAAGCATATCCTGACTTGCCCAGCCGCCCTCAACACCCCTGTCGCGGAGGTATTCGATGAAATTGTCAGGCATTAGTCTCGGATCGTAGTTCACTTCAAACGTCGGTGCAGCCCCGTCCCCTTTTTCGTCTTTCCATTTTTTGGAATATTCTCCGACGATAAAATTCGATTTCAGCGAGACGCTTTTTATATAGCCGTTTTCAACATACTCCAGAAAATCAGGGGTAAAGTTTTTGATCTTGTCGACCTTTTGCATTTTGCCGACCATCATCAGCAGGCTCATCACGATAAGCCCGATGACCAGCCAGCTAAACGGGCCGCGGTTATATTTGGGCAAAGGGTTTTTACCGCCTCCCAAAGGAGATTTCCCCAGAGGTTGTTTTTTTTTCGGAGTTTTATTCATTTAGAAACAACTTTCAAATCACAGTTCTATATTTAATAAGCTTTTTTGGCCGGTATCGACCGCGACGTTATTACCATTCGGTTTCCATTAGCTCTACCACTCTTTGGGCCGCCTTGTTCATTGCAACGTTCGAGGCATACTCGAAGTCCTGACCCAGTTGAGAAGAGTATGACGACGAGGCACTGACGGTTTCATTGTTTACCAGCACTTGTCCTGTTTTAAGATTTGTCCAGGTTACCACCACATCGGCATAAACTTCATATCCCAACGGCCTGCCGGAGTATCGGTCAGTAGACAGTACTGAAGAACCTATAGACCCTACCTGCCCGGACAGAAGCGTGTCCGCACGATCCATGTCCGAGACGATCTTGTACGGCGTCTGAGATTCGATGCGCTTGCAGATGGCATCTGTCAGGACGTACTCCTGACCCCTTCTAAAACCTTTGTTGTCGAACATCTTGACGTATACCGTCGAAACATCTTCGGGGTAAAGCCATTGGTGGGTATAGCCTTCCATACCGGACGATCCACAACCGTTTGCGAATATGCAGATACAGACAACGGACGCTATTGTCACAAGCAGGTTATATTTTAAGGTGTTTTTCACTTTCAAGCTCACTAAAATATATTATTATTGCCATTGGAACTAACTGACCACTGGTCAATTTAGTTTATTTAAATGGATTAAACCAGTTATCCAGAAGTTTATTTCCTGTATCGAAAAGCTTTTTGCCAAGATCCTTCGGCTCTTGCACGCGATCTTTGCCAGACTCATTTTGCAAGATCTTTTCGTTTGCCATTTTCGCCGCATCGGACCCCGGCCAGCTCTCGATGACGGAACGGTAATAGATGTTCGCCGCTTGCGGGCTGTCCGTCCGATCGTAATACTCTCCGATCTTGAACTGCTTGTATGCAAGCTGCTGATCGATCAGCGATATGTTATCGTCGATATTGTTCTGTTCGCTAAGCTCGGGGTACCTTGCCTTGAAATCCCGATAGTAGCTCTGTGCGCTCTTTAGGCTGGACGGATCGTAGTTCGGACTTTTATATGCAGAGTGCAGTGCTTGTGCCATCCGAAGCAACGCGACCTTTCCGGTCTCCCCGGTCGGCCATCTTGACGAGACCTCTGCCCACCCAGAGTATGCATCGAGAAACTTTCCTCTTTGTTCGAAGCTTTCTGCGATAGCGATCATCGCGCGTTTTGCAATGGGGGCGTCTCCGGTTCTGTCGGCGATCTTTGTCATGACAGCCTCCCCTTCGTCGTAGGAGCGCAGTTTAAAGACCTTCAGCACGGGACGTTTTTGTCCGGTAAGGAACGCGGTTCCGATAGAAAACTGTCTGTCAATCGCCGCAGAATACAGCCGGCTGTTGCCGTAGGAATTTAAGAACAATTCGTATTGCGTCGATGCCCGGGTCCATTTACCTTTTGCAAAGAGCAGTTCGGCCTCGATGTATGCGTCGAGGTCCGGGCCCGCAAGGTCGGGGTAATCCGTTTTCAGTTGGCCAAGCTGAGCGGTGATCGATTCTTCGTCGCCGTTTGCCACAGCCTGTTTTATTTTTGCGATAGCCGACAGATAGTTCCCGTCGGACGAACCGGACAGAGACTGCCAATTATTTTTCTGATCAAGCTGCCATGTTTGCCCCGCTTGTTCGGCAACGCAGAAGGTCGACAAAACGATTATCGCCAGCATCCCTGTAAAAATTCTCATTTTCATAGTTTCCTGTGTGAAAAACGCACTCGATATACTTTAAAACCGCATTTCCATACACGGCCTGTTTTTTTCTACAAAACAACTAACCCGCAGTTCGCCGCGAGCGAGATAAATACTTTCGGCATTTGTTTCAACAAAGCATTATAACCTGTAAAGTATATCTTGCAAACTAACTTTAGGCATTGTTTTTTAAACCGCTAATAAAGACTCCCAGGGTCTCTATTTTGTGGCTGGAAAAGTTAAGGTCCGGCGGACCAATGGCGGTTCGTTAAGGATTTATCTTGCTACTCCATATCACAGAATCGATTGTATTGGCCTGAACACCGTTTTGTGTTCCGGGATTTCCCTCTTATTTAGATGTCATTTTGTTGTCATTTAACCCTTTCAATTTTGTGTCTTTTGTGCTGCTTTCAGGCAGAAACCGGCTGATTTCGTTTGGTCGTTATGTGCATTTCTGTAATAAATTTGTGTCCCATTTTGTGTTCGTTTGTGTTCATATTTGCGCATTTTTGTGTTTTTTGGTCATCGTTTTTAGCCTTTAAACGCATGTTTCCTTGTTTTTAGCCCAAAAATGGGGGCGTTTTTGAAAATCACGAAAATTTTAGTTTTCGTGATTTCAGTTCGTAGTTCGTTGTTCATAGTTCGTAGTCCTTTCGCCCTTCGGGCCGCGACAAGTCGCGAGGCGTTTAGTCCTCCCTTCGGGACGATCAAACGCGTGGAGGCCGGGCAAGCCGGCACTTTTTACCCAGGGTGGCGCTTCGCTTACCCTGGGCTGTTACATGAAACCCTTTCAGGGTTGATGGAATTTTACTTTTTAAATAACTGGCTGCTGCCGTGGTTTGCCCAATATCGGGGGCGTTTTTAAAATTGGGTTTGTTTTTTTGGCGTTTTTCAGCTATCTCCTTAATTCATTGTTATTGCTTGGCTTATGGCGATTTTGTGATTATTAAATTGGGTTTGTTTTCCATAATTCACCTTTTTGGCTTTGAGCTGTAACCCTTATTTATTTACCACCCGCCAAAGGCGGACAGGCTCCGTAGACGAAGAACACGAAAGTGCCTTAATTCATATTTCAAAGAGCCGCGTTTTCCGCATGGGCAAACGAGTTGCCCATCCTACGGACTTGGTCTTCTGACCTGACTTGACCTGCTGGTCGATGCTGCCTCTTCTGAGACACTTACATTATACACTAAAAACAGAACAAGTCAAATTTATTATATAAAAATTTAACAAAATTTTTTAGCGGTTCTTTTGGTCCTGAACAAACATATATTAATCGCGCAAAGGCGCCAAGGCGCCAAGAAAAGAAAGAAAAAGGGCTAAAAAGGTTTAAAAGCGGGCGTTATTATGCAAAAGAAACGAAAAAATGGACGAAATGTGCTTTCTTTGCGACCCTTCGACTTTGCTCAGAGCAGGCAAGGCGTGGAGGCGATCAAATTGCCTATTGCACCCGGTGTCTTTGGTTGCGCCCGAAATCAGGAGTCTTTTCTTGGTCGGCCCCGGGGTCTTAGGGTTGATTCGAGGTTTAGCTGGTTTGCTGTTGCGACGATCCATTGCTTGCTGCCGTAGGGGCTGCCGCGTTTTATGCAATTGTCTATTGTATCAATTTCGTTTTGATCTGTAGCGAGGTCTACTAACTTTGGCCA